>NZ_JAUZUX010000014.1:0-138512 GCF_031844285.1 Enterobacter sp. BRE11 | reverse complement strand
AAGCATGTTAATGAGCGCACGGTCTTATGCGCCTCGCCGGCCGTTGCGGTAAGCCGAAGGTGAAACGCCATGGATCTGCCTGAAGCGGTTGCTGAAATGACTGGGCGAATGAAACCCGCAGCTAAAAGCGATAGTGGTCAGTGAAAGCGAGGCATCCGCCAGCATCTGCTGCGCGCGCTGCATGCGACGCCGCATCACATACTGGTGCGGCGCTTCGCCCGTCGAATGGCGAAACATGCGCGCGAAGTGAAACTCGCTAAGCGACGCTTCATCGCTCAGCTGCGCCAGCGTCAGCGGCCGATCGAGATGCGCGTCGATAAAGGCCAGCAGGCGGCGCAGCACCGCAGGCGCCAGTCCGCCCCGCGCCTGAGGCGCGCGCCAGCCCACGTCGCTGTAGCGCTGCAGCAGATGGGTCAGCAGCAGGGTTGAGGCGCTGCTCAGCATCAGCTGATTAGCGGGCTGCTGCCAGTCGCAGCTGAGCAGAAAATGGCGATAGAGCTGAGTAATACGATCGTCGCTGGCGAAGACTTTTTCGTGCAGCTGAAGGTGCGCCGGGCTGCGATCCCACGTCTCTTCCGCCAGCTGGCGCAGATGTGCTTCGGAGCAGTAGAGATGGACGAATGAGAGATCGGAACGCAGATCCCAGGTGGACTCGACGCCAGCAGGCATCAGGCAGAAGCGATCCGGGCCGCCGCCGTTACGCCAGCCATAGGGGGTTTTATGCCAGGTATCGTAGCCGTCGGCGATATAGAGGCTAAGGGTGTGATGGTTGCTGAGATTGGTTACCCGATCGCCGCTGTTAAACCAGTGCGCCAGCTGCGTGCCGTCGCTGAGCCGGGCGTGGTGACGCAGCTGGGCTTTATGGCGTTGCAGCATTTCGAAAGTCTGGTAAGTCGGGGCGTTCACGGGCGTTCTCCTGCTAACAGGCCTCCAGTGTATGAAGAGTGGGCTGAAGAGAACAGCCTTATCCATCGTGACGGATAAAAAAGCGCAAGAATTTGCAAGTGCGCCGCAAGCAGTTGCAAGCCGCCTGCCGCTTTTCCGGTAATACTGCGGCCTGAACTCAAGGAGGCGCGCAATGAATCTCGCTTTATACCTTTCCGTGGTGCTGATCTGGGGCACCACCTGGATCGCCATTTACGCCCAGCAGGCGGCGAGCGGCAGCAGCATTGGCGCGGCGGTGTTCTGGCGTTTTATTATGGCATCGCTGGTGATGCTGGTCGCGCTTAAGGCGATGAGGCGTTTGCGAGCGCTGACGGCGCGCGATCATCTCTTTTGCCTGCTGCAGGGCTGCTGCGTATTCGGCTTTAATTTTCTCTGTTTTTATCACGCGGCTGCCTGGATCAACAGCGGGCTGGAGTCGGTAATCTTTTCGATGGCGGTGCTCTATAACGCGCTTAACGGCTGGCTTTTCTTTCGGCAGCGCCCTTCCCTGCGGCTGCTGCCGGCCGCCGTGCTTGGCGCTGGCGGAATGGTGGCCCTTTTCTGGCGCGATCTGCACGGCAGCGAAGCGTCTGTCCAGCTGTTATGGGGTATTGGGCTGAGCGCGCTGGGCACGCTGGGGTTTTCGCTGGGCAATATGATCAGCCTGCGCCACCAGGGTTTACAGCGCGATGTATTAACGACCAACAGCTATGCGATGCTCTACGGCGCGCTGGCAATGGCGCTGCTTACGCTGCTGCAGGGCGAATCGCTGCGGCCCGTCTGGAGCGGGCAATGGCTGGGCGCGGTGGCATATCTGGCGATGTTCGGATCGGTAATCGGCTTCGGCGCCTACTTCACCCTGGTTGGCCGCATCGGTGCCAGTCAGGCCGCCTATAGCACGCTGCTGTTTCCGCTGGTGGCGCTGGGGCTGTCAACGTTGTATGAGGGTTATCAGTGGCATGCGGAAGGCCTGATGGGAATAATCATGATTCTGGCGGGCAATCTGGTGATGTTTGTGCGCCTGCCTGCCTGGCGCAGGCGCGTTCCGGGCTAAAGCAAAGAGCGGGCATCGTGCCCGCTTTGCTGAGCGTCATGCCCGGCGCTGCACAGGGGTAAGCTGATGAGGGCGATTGATCGCTTTGCGCGCTATCCAGTAGAGAAGCACGCGCTCATCGTCACTGTCCCGGTCGGCCATGGAGAGCAGTTTTAACGCCAGTGTCGATTTGGTCACAGGCTGCTGCTCATCGCTGAGTTCAATCACTGCCTGACCGATGATGCAGCGGACTTCGTCCTCGCAACTAAGGGATTCATATGCTCGGTCTTTCATATTTCCTCCTGTAAAGTGAGCTTTAAGCCTGGCAAATATTCTGCCGCTTTGCTTGCAAAAGCCGCGCATAGACACATTTGGTTACGCCGAGTAACTCATTATTATTCAGTTGCTGAATTGCACACAGGTTAGCGAAGCGGATTCGCTGCCGTTCATACCCTCAGAGCGGCATTTCATGACGCGTTTCCTCCCGTTCATGCCTTTTCTCGTCACGCGCGCGTAGCCCCGTTCTAATCTGGCGCTAGTGTCCAGAACCCCGGACGGGAGAGAAAAATCATGAATCAGACATCATCCTACCAACGCACCCGCTGGCTTACCCTGGTCGGCACGGTAATCACCCAGTTCGCGCTGGGTTCGGTCTATACCTGGAGCCTGTTCAACGGGCAGCTGGCATCAAAACTCGACGCGACGGTCAGTCAGGTCGCCTTCTCATTCGGGCTGCTGAGCCTTGGCCTGGCGGTCGCTTCGTCGCTGGCGGGCAAGCTGCAGGAGCGATTCGGCGTGCGGCGCGTCGCTATCGGCGCGGGCCTGCTGATGGCGGCCGGCTTCTGGCTGACAGCCCATGCCGACAATCTGATGATGCTGTACCTCAGCGCTGGCGTGATGGTCGGGCTGGCGGACGGCGCGGGCTATCTGATGACCCTGTCGAACTGCGTGAAGTGGTTCCCCGAGCGCAAAGGCGTGATCTCCGCCTGCGCCATCGGCGCGTATGGTCTGGGCAGCCTGGGCTTCAAATTTATCTGCGGCGCGCTACTGGGTGCTGTTGGTCTGGAACAGACCTTCATTATCTGGGGGCTGGCGGCAATGGGCATGATTATTCTCGGCGCGCTGCTGATGCGTGACGCGCCGGTGCAGCGCGCGGCAGGGCAAACCGCGCAGCAGGCGCGCGACTATACGCTGGCGCAGGCGGTGCGTCTGCCACAGTACTGGATGCTGGCGCTGATGTTTTTGACCGCCTGCATGAGCGGTCTCTATGTAATCGGCGTAGCGAAAGATATCGGCGAAGGGCTGGTGCATCTCAGCGCACAAACCGCAGCCAGCGCGGTGACGGTCATCGCCATCGCCAACCTGAGCGGCCGTCTGGTGCTCGGCGTGCTCTCCGACAAGATGGCGCGTATCCGGGTCATCTCACTGGCGCAGATGGTTTCGCTGGCGGGCATGGCTATTCTGCTGTTTACCCGCATGAATGAGACCACCTTTTTTATTTCGCTCGCCTGCGTCGCCTTCAGCTTCGGCGGCACCATTACCGTCTTCCCGTCGCTGGTCAGCGATTTCTTCGGCCTCAATAACCTGACAAAAAACTACGGGCTGCTTTATCTGGGCTTCGGCATCGGCAGCGTGCTCGGCTCGCTGATCGCCTCCCTGTTTGGCGGCTTTACCGTTACCTTTAGCCTGATTATGACGCTGCTGGTGATGTCGCTGCTGCTGTCGCTGACGATCCGCCTGCCTCAGCGCGAGCCGCTGGCAGACCAGGTGCTGCAGCGGAGTTGAGCAGCAGTGCGGGCGTCATGGCGCGGCGAAAACCGCCGTTATGGCGCCCGCGCCTTAACGCGTTAAGTGATGACCTGCGCGTTATCCCGGAAACAGCGGCTCCGCAATGCCCGCCACCTCCACCTCTACCGCCAGAATATCCCCTGACTGCGGATAGCGCGTCAGCTCCTCTGCGGTGCGGTCCTCGCGCGAGCTGGTGATATAGAGCGTTTTCAGGTCAGGACCACCAAAGGCAACCATGGTCGGCCAGCGCACCGGCAGCGCAATCTCATCGACGATTTGCGCGCTGAAGGGGTCGATACGCACGATGCGCCCGCCGTCGAACTGCGCTGACCAGTAAAAACCTTCGCTGTCGACCGCCGCGCCGTCTGGCAAACCGCCTGCGGCGTCGAACTGGCGGAAAATTTCCCGCGCGCCCGGCTCGCCGTTTGCATCGAGCGGATAGCGATAGAGCACCTCATTCGGCGTATCGCTGTGGTACATCCAGCGGCGGTCGGGCGAAAAGGCAACGCCGTTGGAGATCCTGATATCGCGCGCTTTCACCTCCAGCTCCAGCGAGGGGGTGACGCGGCACAGCAGCGCGCCGTTCTTATCCTGCGGCTCCCACAGGCTGCCGCACCAGAAATTACCCCAGGGATCGACGCGCCCGTCGTTAAAGCGGCTTTTCGCCGCCTCGCCCGGGTTATCGGCAATTTTACGCTGCGGTCTGCCCTGCTCATCCAGCAGCCAGACACCGCTGCGCAGCGCCGCAATCAGCCCGCCCTGCTCGCGCAGGCCGATACAGCCGACCTCTTCCTGCTGCGGAAAGCTCTCCAGCGCGCCACTGCGCGGATCGAAGCGGTGAATGGCGGGTGCCAGGATATCCACGCACCACAGTATCTGCTCACGCGCTGACCAGGTAGGGCATTCGGCCAGCTCAGCCTGCAACGCCAGAACATTTTTTACTTCAGGCTTCATCATCGCTCCTTTTTATTTTGCATCAGCATACTTTAGCCTGAATTGGCGCCAGCGCGTAAAAACGCGCACTTGATTTTCGGAATTATCTTGCCGATAATCGTTTTTATTCAGCCTGTTCTGATGGGCTTATTTAATGCTTCTCTGGTGAGCCGCGGCGCTGAAATATTCCGTAATATCTCTCTAAATAACTCTACATTCACTGCATCATCACTCCACTATTCCGGCGTAATGTCGTACCTGTTGGAAAAGAGGAGAACTTGTTTGTGAAAAAAATCGTTAAAGTTGCCACCGTTTTTGCCGTTATCTCTATGCTAAGCGGGTGCATTATCGACAGAGGTCATGGCGGCGGCTGGCATCACGGCGGCGGGCATGGCTGGCATCATCACCGCTAAGGGCAAAGATTTCACACAGCATAAAATAAAAAAAGGGCGGGATATTACCCGCCCAGTTTACGATTAATAAATTTTAGCTTTTCAGCGCGTAGTTACACTGGAACCAGCTGGTTTTCAGTCCTGGAATATGACTCTCCTTCGGCGTTAGCGCTTCTACTTTATCAAATCCTTTCTTGCTGCAATAATTCGCCAGATCCAGCTCCATCGCATCTCTGTTCAATTTTTGCGGATCGTAACGATACTGTACGGTATTTGCGCTGGGATCTTCATCTATGCGTTCAAAGCCCCCGGGTTTGCTGACGCTACAGGCGGTCAGCAATAATAGCGCGGCTGCGCCAACGATAATGGATTTCATTTTTTCATTCTTCCTTTCATTACTGCTGCAGTTTACGTTGCCGCGCTGACGCCAGCTATCGGAAAACTGCTTAACCTGAAGCTACAAAAACAAGGTTTTGCCGATTGTTTTGATACAACCAAACGGCTATGCCAATCAACAGAAGGGTGAGATGATGCTTTCAGACAAAACAGCGTCTGCACCACACCAGGTCATTCCCAGGAAAACAGGCAGTTTGATTTTATTAAGCCCGTGCTAAGCGGGCTTTTTTTCGCCCGTCAGCCAGTGAGAGCCACCATTCTACGCAACAGATTCGCGGCCTGTTTGTCCGGCAATGCGAGGATGGCGCTGTAGAGATCAATGGACATCGCGCACATAGAGGAGCGATCGACCGCGGTATCGGCGGGCATATTGAGCTGCTGCAGCTTGTCGCCCCACTTCTTATAGAGCGCCGCCACGATGCGCTGCAAATCCTGCTGCGCCTGAGGCTGATCCACCGGCAAATCGGCGCCGCGACTCGACAGCAGGAGCTGCTCCATTGCCGCCGCGTCCTGCGCGTTAAGCGCCGGCGACAGCGTTTTCGCCAGATTGACCCCGCCGCTCACCTGCGGATAAAGAAAGCGAAAACAGAGCTGTGGATCGCGCTGGCCCAGCGCCTGCATTGCCTTAAGCGACGCGCGGATATAGTTAACCACCGCCGCATCCGGCGCACGCATCAGCCGCTGATTAATCAGGTCGGCCAGCCAGCCGCGCAGCTCGCCCGTCGCCTGCTGAGGCGGTTCGCCTGAACGCAGCTTGAGCTGTAGCTCCTGCACCAGCAGCTGCCACAGTGCTGGCTCCTGCGTTTGCAGTACGCGGTAGCCCGGCGTTTGCGCCAGATAATCCACCGCCGCCTGACGCTGGGCAGCGTACTGCTGCTGCGGCTTTAGCCAGCTGAACCAGAGCAGATTCGCCAGCAGCAGCGGCAGCAGGAAAAGCACAACGCCCTGCCAGGCGCGCAGCCGGGTGGTTTTGATCAGAACGACAATGATTAGCGCCAGCAGCGCGAAGGCGGCCAGCGTGACGATCCACAGCGAGGTCATGCGAGGTTGCTCAATCCTTACGAACGTCGATTAACACCGGGCAGTGGGCGCGCTCGATCACCGCCGCGCTCACCGAGCCCTTCAGCAGGCGGTTAAAAGAGGAGAGATGGCGACGCCCCATAATGATCATCTGCGCGTTAAGCTGCTGCGACTGGGCGACGATGGTGTCCGCCGCTTCGCCCGCGACGATCAGCCCGCGCGCGTCGATCCCGGCGCGCAGCAGCGGCGCCAGCGCATGGCGCACCACCAGCTCGGCGGTGTTCTGCTCATCCTGCGCGGCGGCAAAATCTTCTGGATCTTCACCAGCAGCGATGTCGATCGGCTGGTTGCAGGAGGCGTAGGCGGGATCGACGCAGCAGAGCACCACAACCTGCGCCTTGTGCGCCAGCGCTTCCTCTATCGTCGTGGCGATCACCTTCTGGGCAACTGGCGAATTATCAACGGCCATCAGCAATGTTTTCATCAGTGTTTATCCTTCAACAGCGGCAGTTTTGCCGATTTCGCGTATCAGCGCCTCTTTGCATCTGAGCATCTCTTCGCGGAACACCGCTTCGTTTTTCTGAAAACGCGACGTGGGCACCAGCAGAGAGACAGAGAAACGGCCGAACAGCGTATCCAGCGCCACCGCCATGGTGGAGATACCTTCAAGGGTTTCACCGCGATCGTAGGAGATGCCGGTTTTACGCACCTCATGAATCAGCGTCATCAGCTGCGGCAGCGTTTTGACGGTTTTATCCGTGAGCTCGCGCCAGGCTTCGCCCACTATCAGGCGCACGTCGTCGTCGCACTCCAGCGCCAGCAGCGCGCGGCCGCCAGAGGTGCTATAGAGCGGCAGGTTCAGCCCCATGCGCGGCACCACGCGCAGTTCGCGCGACGCCACCACATGGTGAATGATCGTCAGCTGCGTGCCGCTGGCACGCGACAGCGAAACCGTTTCATTGGTCGCCGCGCAGAGCGCTTCCAGCTTGGGTCGCATCAGATCGACGACGTCGGTATGCACGCTGGAGATCAGTTTCAGCAGCGCCGGGCCAAGCCGCAACCCGCCTGCGCCGCTGCTGCGCACCAGCTGGGCGTTGTCGAGCGCAGCGACAATGCGCTGCACCGTGGAGCGCGGCAGATCCACCGCCTGCGCGATTTCGCCCAGGCTCATACCGCCGGGATGCTCTCCCAGCGCATTAAGAATTTTTGCCGCGCGGGCGATCACCTGGATACCGCCCGATTTTTCATCCTCGCGGCTGGATGGAAGTTTTGCCATGAGTCGTCCTTTTCAGCTGCCCTACTCTACCGCGAAAAAGACACAATTTACAGCATGTACCACATTGCAATACAGCATATCGAAATGTAAGATCGCAGTCTGTATCACATCGCAATACACTGCATCATAATAATGAGAAACCTGCTATGAACGCTCAGCCTGCCGCTGCGCCGACGCCGCACCCTTTTACGCTTCGCCTGGCGCTGGGCCTGGTCGGCGTGCTTATTGCCGCGCTGACCTCGGGCCTTAACGACCGCGTCACCGATATCGCGCTGGCGGATATTCGCGCCGCCATCGGCGTCAGCTATGACCAGGGCAGCTGGATCGTCTCGGCCTACCAGGCTGCCGAAGTGGCGGCGATGATGATCGCGCCCTGGTTTGCCGTTACCTTCTCGCTGCGCCGCTTTTCGCTGACGGTATCGACCGGCTTTATGCTGTGCGGCATTCTGCTGCCGCTGGCGCCTTCGCCCGGCAGCTTTATCGCCCTGCGCGTGCTGCAGGGGCTATTCGGCGGCGCGCTGCCGCCGATGCTGATGACGGTGGCGCTGCGCTTCCTGCCGCCGCCGCTTAAGCTCTACGGGCTGGGCGGCTACGCGCTCACGGCCACCTTCGGGCCCAACATGGCCGCCTCGCTGGCGGCGTTCTGGACAGACGACGTCAGCTGGATGTTTGTCTTCTGGCAGGTAGTGCCGCTGATGCTGATCGCCATGCTGCTGTTTGGCTGGGGCCTGCCGCAGGATCCGCTGCGCCTCGAGCGCGTTAAGCAGATCGACCTGTTCGGCATGCTCACCGGATGCAGCGGCATGGCGCTGCTGGTGCTGGCCCTCACCCAGGGCGAACGGCTGGACTGGTTCGCGTCGCCGCTGATCGCCGCCATGCTGCTGGCCGCCGCACCGCTGCTGCTGGTGTTTCTGATCAACGAATGGTTTCATCCACTGCCGCTGTTTCGGCTGCAGATGCTGTCGCGCCGCAATCTGACGCACGGCCTGCTGGCGCTGGCGACCGTGCTGATCGTCTCGCTCTCCGGCTCAGCGCTGCCCTCCGCCTATTTCGCTCAGGTAGAGGGCTTCCGCACCCTGCAGTTCGCGCCGCTGGCGTTAACCGTCGGCCTGCCGCAGCTGCTGATCGCGCCGCTGGTCGCCGCGCTGCTGAATATCCGCTGGATCGACTGCCGCTGGGTGCTGGCGGCGGGCGTCGCCCTGCTGATGACGGCCTGTTTGCTCGGTGCGCAGATCACCAGTGACTGGGCGCGCCAGAACTTCTGGACGCTGCAAATATTGCAGGCGTTCGGACAGCCGATGGTGATCTTGCCGATTCTGATGAGCGCCACCAGCGTGGTGGCGCCGCCGGAAGGCCCCTTCGCCTCGGCGATGTTTAATACCGTGCGCGGCTTCTCCAGCGTCGCGGCCTCGGTGCTGGTGGAGGTTTTCCTTAGCCACCGCGAGAAGATCCACTCCAACATTTTGCTGGACCAGGCCGCCAGTCGCCCCTGGCTGATGAGCGCGCCGAGCAGTGCCGACGCCAGCGCCAGCCATCCGCTGCTGATGGATGGCAGCGTCAGCAGCAGCGAAAACCTGAGCGGCTTCGCTACGCTGGTGCGCCATCAGGCCACCGTGCTCGGTCTGAGCGACAGCTGGCTGCTGCTGATCGCCTTCGCCGCGCTGCTATTACTGCTGACGGCCTGGCTGCCAAAGCGCGTCTGGCCGCCGCAAACCCTGATTCAACCTGCCTCTTCGACCTCGAGAAAATAAGATTATGCGTGCTTTAGTAATGAGAAAAACCGTGCTGCTGAGCCTGTTGTTGCTGGTGTTGCTGGCCATCGCGTTTTTTATCTGGTCAGCCATGACCGGCAACGATCACCGCACCAACGACGCTTACGTCAACGCCGACTACACGCTGGTGGCGCCGAAAGTGTCAGGCTATATCGCCGAGGTGAAGGTGCAGGATAACCAGCAGGTGAAAGCGGGCGACGTGCTGGCGACGCTGGACGACCGCGATTATCGCGTGGCGCTGGAGAGCGCCGAGGCGGATCTGCAGGTCAGCGAGGCGAAACTGCTCAGCAGCCAGGCACAGCTGGAGCAGCAGCAGTCGACCATCGAGCAGTCAAAAGCGACCCTGGCGGCCAGCCAGGCGACCGCGCAGTATGCCGGTCAGAACGCCGATCGCTATAACCGCCTGTATAAAAGCGGCATTGTTGCCGCCGACGACCAGCAGAAGGCCAGCTCGACCCAACGCTCCGCCGCGGCGGCGGTGCGTCAGAGCCAGGCGGCGGTGGTTTCCGCAACAAAAGAGATCGGCGTGCTGCAGGCGGCGGTGCGTCAGGCGCGGGCGGACGTGGCCGCGGCCCAGGCCAGCGTGGACCAGGCGCGCCTGAACCTCTCCTATACGCGCATCGTTGCGCCGGTGGATGGTATGGTGGGCCAGCGCACGGCGCGCGTCGGTGCCTACGCTACCGCCGGGACACGGCTGCTGGCGGTGGTGCCGCTGCAGCAGACGTATGTGACGGCGAACTATCTTGAGACGCAGCTCAGCGACGTGCATCCCGGACAGCGGGTGCAGATCGCCGTTGATGCGCTACCAGGCAAGCGTTTCACCGGCCATGTCGACAGCATCGCCCCCGCAACCGGCGCGACGTTTTCAGCGATTTCACCCGATAATGCGACAGGTAACTATACTAAGGTCGTCCAGCGTCTTCCGGTTAAAATCGTGCTGGATACGGACCAGCCTGACCTGTCGCAGCTGCGGGTTGGTATGTCGGCGATCCCGGAGATTGAAGTAGAGTAAAATGTGATGAAGCTCTCACACTGGTGCTATTTATTTTAGGATCAATTACGCGTAAATTAGCGCTCGATCCTGTTCTGAGCTACTCAGAACGACCTGAGAAAATGCCTGAGGCGATGATAACCTGATGCGTTTTTCTCATTCTGTTCGCGTTGCGCTGGCCTGGGATCGCTATCGTGTAACCGCTCAGAGGAGTTGTTTGTGAAATACGCCTTGATGGGAATCTCTTTCTTTGCGCTGCTTTGGCTTGGCACATTTGTGCTGATGCTGTAGCGCCAGTCAGGGGGCGACAGCGCTGTCGCCCCGCTTCGTTTTACTCTGCTTCTTCTGTCGCTTTTACGCTGCCCGGCAAGATGCCGTCGGCGCGAAACATCCCTTTAATGCCCCGCACCGCCTGCCGAATGCGATCGCTGTTCTCAATGAGCGCAAAACGCACATGGGTATCGCCATAGTCGCCGAAGCCGATGCCTGGCGACACGCATACCTTCGCCTCCTGCAGCAGCTTTTTGGCGAACTCCAGCGAGCCGAGCGCGGCGTAGCGATCGGGGATTTTCGCCCAGACATACATCGAGGCTTTGGGGTTATCTACCATCCAGCCCGCCTCATGCAGCCCTTTTACCAGCACGTCGCGGCGACGCTTGTACTGTTCGGCGATATCGCGCACGCACTGCTGATCGCCCTCCAGCGCGGCGATGGCGGCTACCTGCAGCGGCGTAAAGGTGCCATAGTCATGGTAGCTTTTGATGCGCGCCAGCGCGGCGACCAGCTCTTTATTGCCCACCATAAAACCGATGCGCCAGCCCGCCATATTGTAGCTTTTCGACAGCGTGAAAAATTCCACCGCCACGTCGCGCGCGCCGGGCACCTGCATAATCGAAGGCGCTTTCCAGCCGTCGTAGACGATATCGGCGTAGGCGAGATCGTGCACCACCAGCACGTTATACTGTTTCGCCAGCGCGATAACTCGCTCAAAGAAGTCCAGCTCGACGCACTGCGCGGTGGGGTTCGACGGAAAGCCGAGGATCATCATTTTCGGCTTCGGATAGCTTTCGCGGATCGCCCGCTCCAGCTCGGCGAAGAAATCGACGCCCGCCACCAGCGGCACTGAACGCACCTGCGCGCCGGCGATCACCGCGCCGTAGATATGAATGGGATAGCTGGGGTTCGGCACCAGCACCGTATCGCCGTGGTCGAGCGTCGCCAGCATCAGGTGCGCCAGCCCCTCTTTCGATCCGATAGTGACGATAGCTTCAGATTCAGGATCGATCTCGACCTGATAGCGCTCGGCGTACCAGCGTGAAATGGCGCGGCGCAGGCGCGGAATGCCGCGCGAGGTGGAGTAGCCGTGCGTGTCCTCACGCTGCGCCACCTGACACAGTTTTTCCACGATATGCGGGGGCGTAGGGCCGTCAGGATTCCCCATCGAGAGGTCGATGATATCTTCGCCGCGCCGACGCGCAGCCATCTTCAACTCAGCGGTAATGTTAAACACATAGGGGGGAAGGCGATCGATACGCGAGAAACGACGGGGTGTGCTGTTGTCAGCCATAATGTCCTCTTGAATACGTAAGCGCCCGGACCGTCCGAGCGACGCAGGTCACTGCCGTGACCGAAAAAAGACCTTAACGCGGCGATCGCGCGCTTGTCGAGAGGAGAATAAAATTTTTTTAATCCGCGGGATTCAGGCGACCAAAAACCCAATCGTTCACCCATTCGCCATTTAGCAGATAATTATCCCGCAAAGTCCCCTCCAGCACATAGCCATTCTTCTCCAGAATGCGCCGCGACGCCACATTTCCTTCTACCACCATCGCCTTGAGCTTGTGGAAACCCGCGCTCAGCAGAAAGTCGCTCAGTCCAGCCAGCGCTTCGCTGCCGTAGCCCTGGCCGCAGAAGCGGTGCAGCAGCATATAGCCGACCTCCGCCTGGCGATAAGGCTGCCATTCCGGGCTGCAGCCGAACAGGCCGATCGGCTCGCCGCTGTCGCGCAGGCGCGCCACCACGCAAAGCATATGAAAACTGCTGACCTGCCAGGGCGCGAGGCGTTCATTGAAGCGCTGGCGCAAATCCGCCTCGTCAGGAATTTCGCTGACCCAGGTCATGGTAACCGCGTCTTCATGCACGGCGCGAAACAGCAGCCAGTCTTCAGGCTTAAGGGTGGTGAGGGTAAGACGCGGCGTGATTAACTGCATGAAAGTGCTCCCGGTGCAGATAGCCACAAAGGCTGTCTGAATAAAAACCACTATCGGCTCACCCGCCAGCGGCGAATGAAAAATCTTCCCTGTTTTACTACTCAGGTTTCCCCTTTTTACCATTTCAGCCGTGAAAATTGATCCACAACATGAAGGGAGCGCTCACTCTTTTTGCAGACTGGCGCATCGCGATCACATTTTTTATCATAGCCCTCTCTCTGTTATGACCTGAAGGCTGGCTGTGATCTCTCACTTTGATATGCTGTTGGCGGTGTTTGACCGCGCTGCCCTGATGCTGATCTGCCTCTTCTTCCTGACCCGCACCCCGCTTTTCCGCCAGCTGCTGCAAAAAGATGAACATGCACCGCTGGAGAAAGCCGCCGTCATCGCCATTTTCTCGCTGTTTGCGCTTTTCAGCACCTGGTCGGGCATTCACGTTGACGGCTCGCTGCTAAACGTGCGGGTGATTGCGGTGATGGCCGGCGGCATCCTGTTTGGCCCCTGGGTCGGCATCACTACCGGCGTTATCGCCGGGCTGCACCGTTTTCTGATCGATATTCACGGCGTTACCTCGGTGCCCTGCCTGATCACCAGCATTATTGCAGGCTGCGTGGCTGGCGCCATCAACCGCCGCGTGCCCAAAGCACAGCGCTGGCGCGTCGGCATCATCGGCGGCATGCTGTGCGAAAGCCTCACTATGCTGCTGATCGTGCTGTGGGCGAAGCCGATGTCGCTTGGCCTGGCGATTGTCTCGGAGATTGCGCTGCCGATGATCCTCGGCGCGTCGAGCATCGGCCTGATTGTGCTGCTGGTTCAGAGCGTCGAGGGTGAAAAAGAGGCGATTGCGGCGCGACAGGCCAAGCTGGCGCTGGAGATCGCCAATAAAACCCTGCCGCTGTTCCGCGACGTCAACAGCGACTCGCTGCGCCGCATCTGCACCATTATCTGTGACGATATCAATGCCGACGCCGTCGCCATTACCAACAAGACCCATATTCTCGCCTACGTCGGCTACGGCGAGCAGAACTACCAGAATGGCGACGATGGCATTAGCCCCACTACCGCGCAGGCGATGACCACCGGGAAAATTATTATCAAGAATAATGATGAAGCGCATCGCACCCGTGATATTCACTCGATGATCGTTATTCCGCTGCGCGAGCAAGGCAAAGTGACCGGCACCCTGAAGATTTACTACCGCCGCGCGCACCGCATCACCGGCTCGCTAAAAGAGATGGCGATCGGCCTGTCGCAGCTGATCTCGACGCAGCTGGAGGTGTCGCGCGCCGAACAGCTGCGCGAAATGGCGAATAAAGCGGAACTGCGCGCTCTGCAAAGCAAAATTAATCCCCATTTTTTGTTTAATGCGCTGAACGCCATCAACTCCTCTATCCGGCTTAATCCCGATACCGCGCGCCAGCTGGTGATTAATCTTTCCCGCTATCTGCGCTACAACCTTGAACTTAACGACGACGAGACCATCGATATCAAACGCGAGCTGTGGCAGGTAAAAGATTATATCGCCATCGAACAGGCGCGCTTTGGCGACAAGTTGTCGATGATCTACGACATTGATGACGATCTTCACTTTTCGCTGCCCAGTCTGCTGATCCAGCCGCTGGTGGAAAATGCCATCGTACACGGCATTCAACCCTGTCGCGGCAAAGGCGTGGTGACGCTAAGCGTTAAGGCGTGCGGCGATCGGGTGCGTATCGCCGTGCGCGACACCGGGCCGGGCATCAGCGATGAAGTCATGCGCCGCGTGGCGAATAATGAGATGCCAGGCAATAAGATTGGCCTACTGAATGTGCACCACCGCGTCAAACTGCTGACCGGCCAGGGGCTCGACATTACCCGGCTGCAGCCCGGCACCGAAATCGCCTTTACCCTGAGCAAGAGCGGAGAGTGGCTAACCGCGTCGCCGCCTGCCGTCGTGGAGAGCGTGCCATGAAAGCCATTATTGTCGAAGATGAATTTCTGGCGCAGCAGGAGCTGAGCTGGATGATCCAGCAGCACAGCAAGATTAAGATCGAGGCCTGTTTCGATGACGGCCTGGAGGTGCTGAAATATTTGCAGCAGCATCGGGTCGACGTCATTTTTCTCGATATCAACATCCCGTCGCTGGACGGCATGCTGCTGGCGCAGAATATTCACCAGTTCGCACAGCGGCCCCTGATTGTGTTTATCACCGCCTGGAAAGATCATGCGGTTGAGGCTTTTGAGCTGGAAGCCTTTGACTACATCCTCAAGCCCTATCATGAAGCGCGCATCGTCACCATGCTTAACAAGCTGGAGGCGGTCGGTCAGCAGCAGAGCGTTGCCCAGACACCGGTTGACCACAGCCCGCAGACGGTCAACCTGGTGAAGGATGAGCGCATCATCGTGACCGATATTGATGATATCTATTACGTGGAGGCGCATGAGAAGCTGACGTTCGTCTATACGCGGCGCGAGGCCTATGTGATGTCGATGAGCATCAGCGAATTCTGCGCCCGTTTGCCGGAGCAGCGCTTTTTCCGCTGTCATCGCTCTTACTGCGTCAACCTGAGCAAAATCTCTGAGATAGAACCCTGGTTTAATAACACCTACCTGCTGAAGCTGCGCGATCTGGCGTTTCAGGTGCCGGTCAGCCGCAGCAAGGTAAAACGCTTTCGCGAGCTGATGCACCTGTAGGCCACTCTCCGCGCCAGCATAAAAAAACGGCCCGAGGGCCGTTTCAGAAAGGATTTACAGAATACGCCCCAGCGTCTGTCGCAGATGCGCGCCTGCGCCCAGCAGGCCAGGCTGATCGTGGGTGATCATATAGACCGGGATGCGGGAGACGTAGTCGCGGAAGCGCCCTTTATCCTCAAAGGCGGCGCGGAAGCCAGAGGCCTTAAAGAACTCCAGGAAGCGCGGCACGATGCCGCCAGCGATATAGACGCCGCCGAAGGTGCCGAGATTCAGCGCCAGATTGCCGCCGAAACGTCCCATAATCACGCAGAACAGCGACAGTGCGCGACGGCAGTCGGTGCAGCTATCAGCAAGCGCGCGTTCGGAGACATCCTTCGGCTTGAGGTTTTCCGGCACGCGGTTGTCCGCCTTCACGATAGCGCGGTAGAGGTTCACCAGACCGGCGCCGGACAGCACGCGCTCGGCGGAAACGTGGCCCAGCTCGGCGCGCAGCACTTCCAGAATCAAATCTTCCTCATCGCTGTTGGCGGCAAAGTCGACGTGGCCGCCCTCGCCCGGCAGGCTCACCCAGCGACGGTCAACGTGCACCAGATGGCTGACGCCCAGTCCGGTGCCGGCGCCGTAAATCGCTATGGGCTTATCCTTCACCGGCTCCCCGCCGCCAAACTGAATGACATGCTCAGCCGTCAGCATCGGGATCGCCATGGAAACGGCGGTGAAATCGTTGATGATTTCAAGATGATCGAAGCCAAGGCTGGCTTTCATTTTGCTGGTGGAAAAAGCCCAGTCATGGTTGGTCATTTCGACCCAGTCTTCCGTGATAGGGCAAGCAATGGCGATGCAGCCGTCTTTAACGTTCTGTAGCTGCTCGCCAAGATAGTGGCGGATGACGGCTTCGAGGCTGTCATAATCTGAAGTCGAGAATGTTTGGGCCTGGGAGATGCTGCCGGTTTCCACCTCACACAGGGCGAGTCGGGCATTGGTGCCGCCGACGTCGCCGACCAGGGCATAAGTTGTCATTCTTTTGTTGCTCCGCTTGGGGTCCCTAAGATGCAGGACACTATAAAAGTCTGCCGGTAAAACAACAACGCTCGCCGCGACAAAAGAGGAGCGTTGAAGGTGGTGAGCACAGCCTACCCGTCCGGCAAGCCGCTTGACAGCGGCAACACTCCGAATCTTACCCTCCGTTGCGTTGCGCGAGGCAAGCCGTCACCTTATGCAGCAGCGGCGGCAGATCGTTCTTAGGCATCACGACCTCGACCAGCGTCAGGTAGTCGGGCGCCTGCAGACGCGCCATGACCTCATCCAGCTGCACGCATTCGGTGACGCGCCAGCTCTGCGCCTGCCCGTGCAGACAAAGCGCCTGCGGCAGCGCGGTCCAGTTCCACTGCGCGATATCATTATAACGCTGCGTTGCGCCGTGGATGGCGCGCTCCACCGTATAGCCCTCATTGTTCAACAGGAAAATAATCGGCGTTTGCCCGTCGCGCAGCATCGATCCCAGCTCCTGAATAGTCAGCTGCGCCGAGCCGTCGCCGGTAATCAGGATCACCCGCTGCGCGGGCGCGGCAGTCTGCGCGCCGAAGGCTGCCGGAAGAGTATAGCCAATGGAGCCCCAGAGCGGCTGCACCACCAGCTGCGCGCCGGGCGGCAAGCGCAGCGCCGCCGCGCCGAAAGCGGCGGTGCCCTGATCGGCGAGAATGATGTCGCCCGGCTGGAGAAAGCGCTGCATCGCCTGCCAGAAAGCGCTCTGGCTGATTTCGGCGCCAGCGTCCGCCGTCTCGACCGGCTGCATCTGCGGCGCCAGCGCCCAGCCCTCGCTATAGCGCGCAAACAGCGCCTCCAGCTCATTTAGCGCATCCGCCATGTTAAGCGGCGCAAAGCGTTCTCCGGCAACGCTGGCGGCGAACGGCTGTAGATCGATCAGCTGCGTGGCGGCGAAATTTTGGCTAAAGCCCGCCGTCAGGGTGTCGGTGAAGCGCACGCCGACGCAGAGTGTGACATCGGTCTGCTCAATCAGCTCGCAGATACCGGGCTCGCTGCCCGCTGCGGCGTAAGTGCCGACGTAGCCCAGCTGGCGCTCGTCCAGCACGCCTTTGCCCATCAGCAGCGTGGCGCAGGGAATGGCGCGCAGCCGACGCAGCCGCGCCAGCGCCGCCTGCTGCCGCCAGCGCGCGGCGAGAAAATCAGCCAGCAGCGCCACGCGCCGCGCCGGCTGCAGCAGCCGTTCGGCGGCGGCGCGAAACGCCAGGCGCGCCTGCTCGCTGGAGCCCGGCGCGGCGTCGAGCGGCGCGGCGGGCGGTGCCACTTCAGCCTCCGCGACATCGACCGCCATCATCAGGTAGCCCGGACGCTGTTCGCGCATCGCCGTGGCTAATACCCGATCAATTTCCGCCGTGGCGTTGCCCGCACTGAGCTGCGCTGTTGCTGCGCTGACCTCGCCCGCCATGCGCAGAAAGTGACGGAAGTCGCCGTCGCCCAGCGTATGGTGCACGCAGTCGCCGCGCTTTTGCGCCCCGCTGGCGGGCGCGCCCACGATATGGATCACCGGCAAATACTCGGCGAAACTGCCGGCCGTGCCGTTGATAGCGCTCAGTTCGCCGACGCCGAAGGTGGTCAACAACGCCGCCGCGCCGCGACAGCGCGCATAGCCGTCCGCCGCATAGGCCGCGTTGAGTTCGTTGGCGCAGCCGACCCAGCCGATATCCCGATGGGCGATCACGCGATCGAGAAACTGCAGGTTATAGTCGCCCGGCACGCCAAACAGATGGCCAATGCCGATCTCCTGAAGGCGCGCCAGCAGATAATCTCCTACGGTAAAGCGTTGCATATGCCACTCCTTTCACCCGTGTCTGGTTTGAGTATCCGCTATGCTGCGAAAGCGGCGAGAAAGCAGCGCAATCAGCTGAACAAAAAAGTGGCAACCGGGCGTTACGATGGGGGATTATTCTGTAAGTATGCGATCTGCGCTCCATTGTGACTGTGTGTAAACGTATACACTGCTATCCTTGCGCTTGAAAATTCTTCCCTTTGACAGGAAAGCCGTATGACCTACCTTCCGCACCCCGGTCGTTATCAGCAGATGGAATATCGCCGCAGCGGCCGCAGTGGGCTCAAGCTGCCCGCAATTTCGCTTGGCCTGTGGCATAACTTTGGCGACAACACACGCGTTGATAACAGCCGCGAGCTGCTGCGCCACGCGTTCGATCGCGGCATTACCCATTTTGATCTGGCAAACAACTACGGCCCGCCGCCGGGCTCGGCGGAAGAGAACTTTGGCCGCATCCTGCGCGAGGACTTTCGCCCCTTTCGCGACGAGCTGGTGATCTCCACTAAAGCGGGCTACACCATGTGGGACGGTCCGTACGGCGACTGGGGCTCGCGCAAATACCTTATCTCCAGCCTCGATCAGAGCCTCAAGCGTATGGGGCTGGAGTATGTGGACATCTTCTATCACCACCGTCCGGATCCAGAAACGCCGCTGGAAGAGACCATGCGCGCGCTGGATCAGGTGGTGCGCCAGGGTAAAGCGCTCTATGCCGCACTCTCCAACTATCCGGCGGATCGCGCGGCGGAAGCGATCGCCATCCTGCGCGACCTCGGCACGCCCTGCCTGATCCATCAGCCGCGCTATTCAATGTTTGAACGCGGCCCGGAAAACGGCCTGCTGGAAACGCTGGGCGACAACGGCGTCGGCTGCATCGCCTTCTCTCCGCTGGCGGGCGGCGTACTGACCGACCGCTATCTGCAGGGCATTCCCGACGATTCGCGCGTGGCAAGCGGCAGCAAGTTCCTGCGTAAAGATCAGCTGACCGACGAGAAGATGGAGAAAGTGCGCAGGCTGAATGAGATTGCGCAGCAGCGCGGCCAGAAGCTGGCGCAGATTGCGCTGGCGTGGACGCTGCGCGACGCGCGCGTGACCTCCGTGCTGATTGGCGCAAGCAAAACCGCGCAAATTGACGACGCGGTGGAGATGCTGGCCAATCGCCACTTTACCATCGCCGAGCTCTCCGCTATTGAAGGCGTGCTGATTTAATCTTTGCCCGCCCGGCCGGCGCGCCGGGCATTTCTGCGAACAGAATTGTCCCAATCCCCTTTTTCTTCCGATTTTCCTCACAATTGTCAGCGACACTCAACCTGCCACACAAGCAATGCGCGGACATCACGCCTGCACCGCAGCGGCGCTGTCGCTGATAAGGAGAATAAGATGAAATTTGCTGTTTTTGCTGCTTTGCTGACCTGCCTGTCGCCTCTGGCGATCCATAGCGCTCAGGCTGACGGCGCCTCTATTCGCCTGGCGCCGGGCGTAACGCTACATCTGGGAGACCAGGATCGCCGCGGCTACTACTGGGACGGCGGCCGCTGGCGCGAGCCGCGCTGGTGGCACAACCGCTATCAGTACAACAACCATCGCTGGTGGCGTCATGAAGAGTGGCGCCGTCATCAGCAGTGGGAGCGCGAACGACGCTGGCATGAGCGCGAACGTCGCCACCACTGGCGCGAGGCGCAGCGCTATCACGACCGCCACGATCGTCACCATCACTGATGACGCGGCGCTATGGCTAAAGGCCGCTGCGCGAAACGGCGCGCAAAGCGGCCTTTACTCCGCGAACAGCCGACGTCCGATTTGCCGCGCCGTTTCCAGGTGCGCCTCTGGCGAATCGGCGTCAGGCAGCAGGATCAGCTCCGACGTCTTCACCGCTGCGCCAACATAGTCGAAAATGCCCTCGTCAATCTGCGTGCGCATCGCGGCATAGTAGCCGCGCCGCGCATAGGTGCGCAGATTCGCCCCGCCTATTCCCAGCAGGTGCACCTTCAGGCGGCCCATTTTTTTATCGATTTTGCCGTCGGGCGTCTCCTGATATGCCCAGCCGTGGGTAAAGACGCGATCGATCCAGCCTTTCAGCACGCCGGGAAATGACCACCAGTAAACGGGATACACCAGCACCAGCGCGTCAGCGCCGTCGATGCGTTTTTGCTCGGCCAGCACATCGGCGGGCGGTGCGCCCTCACTGCGAAACAGCGCCAGATCGGCGGCGGCGTAGCGCGGGTCGAAGCCCTCTGCTATCAGGTCGGCGATTTCAAACGTGTGTGGCGCGCCAATCTCGCGGGTTAACGTGCGCGCGACGGCGTGGGTAAAAGAATCTTGATCGGGATGGGCGACCACTACCAGTGCATGCATATCCTGACTCCTGTAAGAGAAGAGAAAAAGGCTGCCTATCGAGAGTAGATGAGTCAGGGCGGGCTGTTAAGGCGGCGGCACGGGAGGTTAAAAATGAAGCGGGCCCGAGAGAGATCGGGCCCTTTTCCGCAGCCCTTACAGGCCGAGGATTTCGCCACCCAGCAAACAGGCATTGAGCGCCACCACCAGTACCACGATGGCGAGACCGGCGTTCTGCATCAGGCGCGAATTGACCATCTCGCCCATAATCTCGCGATTGCCGGTAAAGGAGAGCAGCGGCACCAGCGCCAGCGCAATGCCGAAGCTCAGCAGCACCTGGCTCATAACCAGAATGCGCGTCGGATCCAGGCCCGCCATAATCACGATAAATGAAGGCAGCATAGTGACCAGACGGCGTACCCAGAGCGGAATATGAAAGCGGATAAAGCCCTGCATCACCACCTGGCCAGCCAGAGTGCCCACGACGGTAGAGGAGAGGCCAGCTGCGACCAGGCTCAGGCCGAATACCGTCGCCGCCGCATGGCCAAGCAGCGGCGTCAGCGTCAGGTAGGCCTGATCCAGCTCGGCAATGCCGCTGTGACCGCTGAAGTGGAACGCGGCGGCGGCGGTCGCCATCATCGCCAGATTGACAAAGCCGGCGATGGTCATGGCGATGGCCACATCCAGCTTGGTAGAGGAGTAGCGCTGGCTTTTATTGCCGCTCTCGCCGCCCTGCGTCAGCGCCGAGTGAAGGTAGATCACGTGCGGCATAATGGTCGCGCCCAGCACGCCCGCTGCCAGGAAAACCGCCTCGGAGGTCGGCAGCGACGGCAGCGCCATGCCGGTCACCAGCTCGCTGACCTTCGGCTGTGAAAAGAAAAGCTCTACGATATAGGCCGCCGCCACAAACAGCAGCAGGCTGCCGATCACCAGCTCCAGCGGCTTCTGGCCGCGGTTTTGCAGCATCAGGATCAGAAAGGTCGCCACGCCGGTCAACACCGCGCCCTGCAGCAGCGAAATGCCGAGCAGCAGCTTAAAGCCGAGCGCCGCGCCAATAAATTCCGCCAGATCGGTCGCCATGGCGATGATTTCCGCCTGCACCCAGTAGAACCAGACCGCCGGACGCGGGAAGCGATCGCGAATATGCTCAGCCAGATTTTTACCGGTGGCGATACCGAGCTTGGCGGACATCAGCTGTATGACCATCGCCATGATATTGGCCCAGACCACCACCCACAGCAGCTTATAGCCATAGGCTGCGCCCGCCTGAATATTGGTGGCGAAGTTACCCGGATCGATATAGCCGATGGCGGCGATAAAGGCCGGCCCCAGCAGCGCGAGCTTGATTTTTCGGACTCCGCGAGCGGCGCGCTCGGCGGTACGGCTCTCAAACATATTTCTCTACCTGTCTGAACGCGTGTTGACCATGGCAGCTTATGGCCTGATCGCGGCAAGTGAAATGTGGTTATCGTTATCGGTGTGATAGATGATGCTATAAAGTATAGCCATTGCTATACCTTGCGGTAAAGCGAGCCTTGCTAAAAAATGTGCAATGCTTCCCACTCTACGCCTCGAACATATTATAGACAATGAATTTGTGGATATTTGAGGTGAACATTTTGTGAACAGGCTGTGACTGGTGAGAGTTTTCTGAGAAAAGGGATGATAGCGAATCCTTATAATGTGGATTTGATCTCGTTTTTAAGTAACGCGTTACATAGAATACGCAGCAAATTACAACCCTCCTCAAATCTGGAGCAAGCATGTCCCATATTTTGCACTTCCTTTTAGCACTGGTGGTGGTAGGCGTGCTGGCGTTACTCGTCAGCCACGACCGTAAAAGTATTCGTATTCGCTACATTGTCCAGCTTCTGGTCATTGAAGTGCTGCTGGCGTGGTTCTTCCTCAACTCCGAGGCGGGCCTCGGGTTTGTAAAGGGCTTTGCCGGTCTGTTCGATCATCTGCTTAAGTATGCGGGCGAAGGCACTAACTTTGTATTCGGCAACATGAATGACAAAGGCCTCGCCTTCTTCTTCCTGAACGTGCTCTGCCCGATTGTCTTTATCTCTGCGCTGATCGGCATTTTGCAGCATTTCCGCATTCTGCCCTGGGTGATCCGCGGCATCGGCACCGTGCTCTCTAAAATTAACGGCATGGGCAAACTGGAATCCTTTAACGCCGTCAGCTCTCTGATTCTGGGACAGTCAGAAAACTTTATCGCCTATAAGGATATCCTCGGCAGAATGTCGCAGCGCCGCATGTACACCATGGCCGCGACCGCGATGTCGACCGTTTCCATGTCGATCGTCGGTGCCTATATGACCATGCTGCAGCCGAAGTATGTGGTCGCCGCGCTGGTGCTTAACATGTTCAGCACCTTTATCGTGCTGTCGCTGATCAACCCTTACCGCGTCGACAGCGAAGAGGATCTCCAGCTGCAGGATATCCATAAAGGCCAGAGCTTCTTTGAAATGCTGGGCGAATATATCCTCGCGGGCTTCCGCGTGGCGATTATCGTCGCGGCGATGCTGATCGGCTTTATCGCGCTGATTTCCGGCCTGAACGCGCTGTTCGATGTTATCTTCGGCATCAGCTTCCAGGGCGTGCTGGGCTACGTCTTCTATCCATTCGCCTGGGTGATGGGCGTGCCGGCTCACGAAGCGCTGCAGGTCGGTAGCATTATGGCCACCAAGCTGGTTTCCAACGAGTTCGTCGCGATGATGGATCTGCAGAAGCTGGCGGGCCAGATTTCGCCGCACTCAGAAGGCATCCTGTCGGTGTTCCTGGTCTCGTTCGCCAACTTCTCCTCTATCGGCATCGTCGCCGGCGCCATCAAGGGCCTGAACGAAGAGCAGGGCAACGTGGTATCGCGCTTCGGCCTGAAGCTGCTATACGGTTCGACGCTGGTCAGCGTGCTCTCCGCCGCGATTGCCGGTCTGGTGCTGGCGTTCTGATAAGAAGGGCGAGACGGGTTCTCGCCCTTATTCTTAATTATTCCTGCTTGATATAACGCCTGCCGCGCCGCCTCAGCCGCGCGGCACCGCCCTTCCCCGATTCCCGCAAATCCTTTGCACAATATTGAATTTCATCTCATGCCCGTCGCCCCGTAGTTTTTTCATTACTCAACATCGGGAGAAGCGCATGAGCATTCAATTTCTGGGCATGATCGGCCATCGTCTGGCCTCTGAAATCATTCCGGCCAGCGGGCCGTTATTCGATAAACACTATATTGCCGATTTCGCCCGCGCCCACGAAGAGGCGGGATTCGATCGGATTCTAGTGGGCTACTGGTCCGATCAACCAGACGGATTTTTAGTGACGGCGCACGCCGCCGCCAACACCTCGCGCATCAAATTTTTGCTGGCGCACCGTCCCGGCTTTGTCTCGCCGACGCTGGCGGCGCGCAAGCTGGCGTCGCTCGATCACCTGATCGACGGACGACTGGCGGTGCATATCATCAGCGGCGGCAGTGACAGCGAACAGCGCCGCGACGGTGATTTCCTCAACAAAGCGGAACGCTATGCGCGCACCGACGAATTTCTCGACGTGCTGAACAAGAGCCTGACCTCGGCGGAAGCCTGGGACCACAACGGCGAGTTTTACCAGGCCGAGCAGGCTTTTTCCGCTATCAAGCCGCTGCAGAGCAGGCTGCCGGTCTACTTCGGCGGCTCGTCGCCGGAGGCGATCGAGGTCGCCGCGCGTCACGCCGACGTCTTCGCGCTGTGGGGCGAGCCGCTGCAGGGCGCGGCGGAAACTGTACAAACCGTGCGCGCCGCCGCCGCGAAAAAGGGGCGCGACATCAAATTCAATATCTCCTTCCGCCCGATTATCGGCAAGACGGAGAAAGAGGCCTGGGAGCGCGCGGAACATATTTATCAAACGGCGCAGAAGCAGCTGGCCGAGTCGGGCTACACCTTCGGCCTGCCGAAACCACAGAGCGTCGGCGCACAGCGCCTGCTGGCGGCGGCTAACGCAGGCGACCGCCACGATAAAGTGTTGTGGACCGGCGTCGCGAAGCTGGTAAGCGGCGGCTACAACTCCACTGCGCTGGTGGGCACGGCGGATCAGGTCTCCGACGCGCTGCTGGATTACTACAACCTGGGCATCGACAGCGTGCTGATCCGCGGCTTCGATCCGCTGAACGACGCGATTGAGTACGGCCGCGAACTGCTGCCGCTGACGCGCGAAAAAGTCGCCGCGCTGACGCGCGTTAAGAGGAGCGCCTGATGCGTCTCGCCACCCTGTTTGCCGGTGTCGCGCTGGCGCTGAGTCTTAACGCCGCTTTTGCTGCTGAAAAAGTGACGCTGCGCCTCGGCGATGTCAAAGGGGATCGCTTCGCCTCGCTAAAAGCTTCCGGCGAGCTCGATAATCTGCCTTACGATCTGAAGCTCACCGCCTTCGATTCTGGCGCGCCGGTGCAGGAGGCGCTGAATGCGGGGGCGCTGGACGTCGGCTTTACCGGCGATCTGCCCTTTCTCTTCGTCTATGCCGCAGGCGCGCCGGTTAAAGCGGTCGGCGCCTGGCAGAACAATCCCGACAGCATCGCGCTGCTGACGCGTCCTGACGCCGGCATCAACAGCCTGAAAGATCTGAAAGGCAAGCAGATCGCCGTCAACCGCGGCGGCTGGGGACACTATCTGCTTCTCGGCCTGCTGGAACGCGCCGGACTGAAACCCAGCGAGGTGACGCTGCGCTTCCTCGGCCCGGTGGATGGCCGCGCGGCGCTGACCTCCGGCGCAGTTTCCGCCTGGGCGCCGTGGGAGCCCTACATCGCCACCTCAACCCAGATCGATGGCACGGTACGCGTGCCGCAGGGCGGCGGCAACGGCATTATGTCAGGCTACTCCTATGCGCTGGCGCGTAAAGAGGCGCTGGCCAATCCGGAGAAGCGTAAAGCTATCGCCGATCTGCTGACGCGACTGGCGAAGGCGCAGGTGTGGGCGGCGCAGCATCCGCAGCCGTTCGCCCAGGCGCTGGGCAAAACGCTAAATATGCCAACCGCCATCACCAGCAGCTGGATTGCCGACGCGCGCATTCGCCCGCTGGTGTTCGATCCCTCGCTTATCGCCACGCTGCAGAAATCCGCCGACTTTTTCCATCGCTATCAGGTGCTGCCGAAGGCGGTCGACGTCAGCGACGCCTTCGATTTCAGCCTGGCGAGCGGCGCCAATCAGGTAGCGCGGCACTATCAGGAGAACAAATCGTGAGCGACCTTAACCACCAGCGGCTGCGTGACTTTGTGGCGCAGCTCGCCGCGCTGCTTGAACAGCAGCCGGACGAGGCGACTATTCTGGCGCGCGGCAGCGAGCTGCTGCGCCCGCTGCTGCAGCACGACGACTGGCTGGATGATACGTTTGCCCAGCCGCATCCGCAGCACTATCAGCAGTATCTGCTCCATGCCGACGCGCAGCAGCGCTTTTCGGTAGTGAGCTTTGTCTGGGGGCCGGGCCAGCAGACGCCGGTGCACGATCATCGCGTCTGGGGGCTGATCGGCATGCTGCGCGGCGCGGAAGTGTCGCAGGGCTTCAAAATGGAAAATGGCGCACTGGCGGCAGACGGCGCGCCGGTTCGTCTGGAACCTGGCGAGATTGACGCGGTCTCGCCGCGCGTCGGCGATATCCATCGCGTCAGCAACGCCTTCGACGATCGCGTCTCTGTCAGCATTCACGTCTACGGCGCCAATATCGGCGCGGTCAAACGGGCGGTTTATCGCGAAGACGGCAGCGAAAAACCTTTTATCTCCGGCTACAGCAATCGCTACTTGCCTAACATCTGGGATCTTTCACATGGCTAAAACTTTTCCTCTGCGCGACGCCGCAGAGATTCAGCAGGCGCTGCGCCAGCAGCAGGAAGTGGCGCTGGTAGACGTACGCGACGAGGCGCTCTATGCGCAAGGGCATCCGCTGTTCGCGGTAAACATTCCGCTCTCAAAGCTGGAGCTGGAGTGGCTGGATCGCCTTCCTCGCCGCGATACGGCGATTACGCTTTACGACAACGGCGAAGGGCTGGCGCAGACGGCGGCGGAGCGCGCGGCGGCCTGGGGCTACACCAATATCACGCTGCTGAAAGATGATCTGGCCGGCTGGAAGGCGGCGGGCGGCGAGCTGTTTATCGATGTGAATTCGCCGAGCAAGGCGTTTGGCGAGCTGGTGGAACACCACAATCATACGCCGTCGCTGGCGGCCGAAGAGGTCGATGCGCTGCTGCGCGACAACGCCGACGTGGTGGTGCTCGACGCGCGCCGCTTTGATGAATACCACACCATGTCGATTCCCGGCAGCATTAGCGTGCCAGGCGGCGAACTGGTGCTGCGCGTGCGCGACATCGCGCCCTCTCCCGCTACCACGGTGATCGTCAACTGCGCAGGCCGCACGCGCAGCATTATCGGCACCCAGTCGCTGGTCAACGCGGGTATCCGCAATCCGGTCTACGCGCTGCGCAACGGCACTATCGGCTGGACGCTGGCCGGCCTGGCGCTTGAGCAGCAGCAGAGCCGCCGCTACGGCGTCGTCAGCGAAACCGCGCAGCGTCATGCGGCGGCGCAGGCGCGTCAGGTGGCGGATCGCGCCGGGGTAGCGCGCATCGACGCGACGATGCTGGCGCGCTGGCGGCAGGAGACGCGCACAACCTATCTGTTCGACGTGCGCGACGCCGACGAGTACGCCGCCGGGCATCTGCCGGGCAGTCGTCACGTGCCGGGCGGACAACTGGTGCAGGAGACCGATCACTACGCTAGCGTGCGCGGCGCGCGTATCGTGCTGGCTGACAACGACGGGGTACGCGCCAGCATAACGGCCTCCTGGCTGGCGCAGATGGGCTGGGAAGTCGCCGTGCTGGAGGGGCTGCAACCACAGGACTTCAGCGCCACTGGCGGCTGGACGGCGCAGGTGCCGGCAGCGCCTGTGGCCGGGACAATCTCTCCGCAGCAGCTGAACGACTGGATAAAGCAGGGCGATACTCAGGTGCTGGATTTCACCACGCGCGCCAACCACGTTAAAAGCCATATCCCCGGCGCAGCCTGGCTGCTGCGCTCGACGCTGCAACAACAGGGCAAGGCGGCGCTGCCGCCAGCCGAACGCTATGTCCTGACCTGCGGCAGCAGCCTGCTGGCGGGCTATGCGGTGGAACAGGTGGCGGCGCTGACCGGTAAGCCGGTCTTTGTGCTGGCAGGCGGCAATGTCGCCTGGCGCGGCGCCGGGCTGCCGACCGACGCTGGCGAAGAGGCGCTGCTCTCCCCCGCCATCGATCGCTATCGCCGCCCCTATGAAGGCACCGATATCGAACCGGCGGTGATGCAGGCCTATCTTGACTGGGAATATGGTCTGGTGGCGCAGCTGGATCGCGACGGCACACATGGCTTTCGCGTGCTGCGGCCGGAGAAACAGAGCGTAACGGCGTGACTCAACAGGGCGGCAGCGATGTCGCTCTTTTTTGTGCGCAGCGGTGCTTGCGCAAGCGTTGTGGATATTTTGAGGAGCTGCCTGAGAGATCAGGACGAAGAAAATGGTGGAGATAAGCGGGATCGAACCGCTGACCTCTTGCATGCCATGCAAGCGCTCTCCCAGCTGAGCTATACCCCCACATCTGGAATTGTTTTTTCAGTGCCAAATCGTTGGGATGCGATTTGGTGGAGCTAAGCGGGATCGAACCGCTGACCTCCTGCATGCCATGCAGGCGCTCTCCCAGCTGAGCTATAGCCCCGAACCGAAAAAACCGTCGGATGTTCTCGACGGACGGCATAATATGAAACCGCCCTCAGGGTGTCAACGGCAAAATCGAAAAGTGCGTTTGATCGCTGAAAAAGGCGGCAAATCCCAAATCGTAGTATTTTCAGCCGCTTTTATTCAGCACCTAAAAAGCGGTCAACCTGTGTGGCGTCACGGCTCATTTTTTTCTGCTGCGCCAGGTTAAATTACGGTTAAACAGCCTTTAGGATTTTTCTTGTTTTCCGTTAAAAGCCGTGTAAAACTTAGCCCGCTAATTAAGTGGTCATCGCTGCCCACCCTTTATTACAACACCATCCCTGTCACAACCATCAATAATATTAGAGATACTATGTCGCTGCATTCACCTAAAGAGATCGCTCAACTGGCGATTCAGGCTGGCGTCACTAAAAGCCGCGCCTCCATTCCGACATTATTAATTCTTGGCTTCATGGCTGGTGCCTTTATCGCTACCGGCTTCCTGCTTGACCTGCACGTGATTAACTCGCTGCCGGCGGACTGGGGCTCGTTTGGCGGCCTGCTCGGCGCAGCCGTCTTCCCGGTGGGCTTGATCCTGACCGTACTGGCAGGCGGCGAACTGCTGACCGGCAATATGATGACGATGCCGGTCGCCTGGTTTGCGCGTCGCATCAGCGGGTTCGCCGTGCTGCGCAACTGGTTCTGGGTCACTATCGCCAACTTTATCGGCAGCCTGGCCATCGCCTGGTTCTTCGGCCATATGCTCGGCATGACGGAAGGCGACTACCTGAAGAAGACCGTCGCCATCGCCAGTGCGAAAGTGCACGCCGACTTCCTGCACGCCTTTATCTCCGGCATCGGCTGCAACTGGCTGGTTTGCCTGGCGGTGTGGCTCGCTTTCGCCAGTAAAGATGTAGTAGGGAAAATCTTCGGCATGTGGTTCCCGGTGATGGCCTTTGTCGCCATTGGCTTCCAGCACGTCGTCGCCAACATGTTTATTGTGCCTGCGGCTATTTTCGCCGGTCAGCTGAGCTGGGTAGAGTATCTGCCGAATTTTGTGGCCGTATTCCTGGGCAACGGCGTCGGCGGCGCAGTATTCGTCGGCCTCGCCTACTTCCTGGCTTTCCGTCCATCCGCTGAAGCGGTAGGCACGGCGCAGCCATGATCTGCCGGGTGCTTTTTGCCCTGGAGCAAAAAGCACCCATTCCGGTAACTTTCACGCTTAACGAATTGTTGTAATATGCACGGGTAATCATCAAACAGGGATTGTGCCGTGATAAAGGAATGGCTTACGCCACAAGAGCTGGCGAACGCAACCGGCTACAGCCGGCAAACCATTAATAAATGGATTAAACGCGAAAACTGGACGACTCGCGCCAGGCCCGGCGTTCAGGGCGGCAAAGCGCGACTGATTTACATTGATGAGCGTGTCGCGGCTTTTATCGACGCGACAAAACACCTTAACGAACCGCGCCTCTCTTATCTCCCCCAGCAGCAAAATCTGACGCAGCTGCTTTTACACTCTGTGCAGCAAATGACGCCCAAAGAGCAGGCGCAGCTTAATGCTTTTCTCTTGCGTGAAGGCGTTAAAGGCCTGCTGGCCTGTTTAGACACAAATGAAAAGACGTAACCGCTGGATAATCGATATGACTTGCCACAGGGTGACTTTCACGCGTTACGATTTCCTGTAATATGTAGAGCTAATGTATTGAACAGGGACAGCATCGTGAAAAAGGAATGGTTAACCCCCGAAGAGCTCGCGAACGAAACAGGTTATAGTCGGCAGACGGTGAATAAATGGATCAAGCGTGAAAACTGGACCACTACGCCGAAGCCCGGCGTACAGGGCGGTAAGGCGCGATTGATTCATATCGATGAGCGGGTAAAAAGCTTTATTCAGTCCATGCGTAACCTGAACGAGCCGAACGCGCCCTACGCTGCACAACAAAACTCGTTACCTGCGTTACTATTAAGTTCTGTACAGCAAATGACGCAGAACGAGCAGGATCTTCTTGCTGCAATGATTTTGCGCGAAGGGATAAAAGGCGTGCTGCAGCGGCTGGGCATTAGCGAAGAATAAAAAAACCGGAAGCATCGCGCTTCCGGTTTTTGCTTGTCAGGCCTGCGCTTCGCGTTCAGCGATGTAAGCCAGGGCTTTCTCAATACGCGCCACGCTACGGCGCTGTCCGATGGCTTCGACGGTAACGTCCAGGCCTGGGGATTGACCACCGCCGGTCACGGCGACGCGCAGCGGCATGCCAACCTTGCCCATTCCCACTTCCAGCTCATCCGCCGTGCTCTGAATCGCATGGTGAACGTTTTCTGCGGTCCAGTCGGTAATGGCGGCCAGTTTGTCGCGCACCACTTCCAGCGGCTGGCGTGCCACGGGGCGCAGATGTTTTTTCGCCGCGTCGGCATCGAACGCGTCGAACTCTTCATAGAAGTAACGGCAGGAAGCCGCCATCTCTTTCAGCGTTTTGCAGCGTTCGCCCAGCAGCGTGACCAGCTTCGCCAGTTCCGGGCCGGTGCGGGTGTCGATATTCTGCTGTTCAATGTGCCACTGCAGATGGGTCGCCACGTATTCCGGCGCCATGCTGTTGATATAGTGGTGGTTGAGCCACTGCAGCTTTTCAGTGTTGAACGCGCTGGCGGATTTGCTCACCGCGTCGAGCGTAAACAGCTCTTTCATCTCCGGGATAGAGAAGATCTCCTGATCGCCATGGGACCAGCCCAGACGCACCAGGTAGTTGAGCAGTGCTTCCGGCAGGTAGCCGTCGTCGCGATACTGCATCACGCCGACCGCGCCGTGACGCTTGGAGAGCTTTTTGCCGTCGTCGCCCAGGATCATAGAAACGTGGGCGTAGACCGGCACCTGCGCGCCGATCGCTTCCAGGATATTAATCTGACGCGGCGTGTTGTTGATGTGGTCTTCGCCGCGAATGACATGGGTAATCCCCATATCCCAGTCGTCAACAACGACGCAGAAGTTGTAGGTCGGCGAACCGTCGGTACGGCGGATAATCAGATCGTCCAGCTCCTGGTTGCTGAACTCGATCGGGCCGCGGATCTGGTCGTCAAAGATGACCGATCCTTCCTGCGGGTTGCGAAAGCGTACCACGCAGGGCTCATCCGCCGCATGATGGTCATGACTGTCGCGGCAGCGGCCGTCATAACGCGGCTTTTCACCATTGGCCATCTGGGTTTCGCGCAGCTGTTCAAGACGCTCTTTTGAGCAGTAGCATTTATAGGCGGTGCCCGCTTCCAGCATCTCGTCGATGACGGCGTTGTAGCGGTCAAAGCGTTTGGTCTGATAGTAGGGGCCTTCATCCCAGTCCAGGTTGAGCCAGTTCATGCCGTCCATAATAGCTTCGATGGCTTCCGGCGTTGAGCGCTCGAGATCGGTGTCTTCGATGCGCAGCACGAATTCGCCCTGATGGTGGCGAGCGAAGAGCCAGGAGTAAAGCGCGGTACGTGCGCCGCCGACATGCAGGTAGCCGGTCGGGCTGGGCGCGAAGCGAGTTTTGATTTTCATTCAGCAGTGCCTTAAATGCGCAGGTTTTATGTCTGGATGACAAAAAACGGGTTAGACGCGAAAAACCGTGCGCACATTCTAGCACCTGGCGTTGAATCCTCAATGACCGTGCATCCACGCAAAGGCGTTAAGCCGTGGTTTTCTGCTAATAAAACCAGCATATTGGCTAAAAGCAGCGCGTGATGTCTAATTTTGAAGCGAACGCGCATTTTAGTTTTAAAAAGCGTTGACTCACTTCGAAGGATCCCTATAATGCGACTCCACACAGCGGGGGTGATTAGCTCAGTTGGTAGAGCATCTCCCTTACAAGGAGGGGGTCGGCGGTTCGAGCCCGTCATCACCCACCACTCTAAAGGTGGCCCGCAGTGAACAAGAGATAAGATATGGGTGATTAGCTCAGTTGGTAGAGCATCTCCCTTACAAGGAGGGGGTCGGCGGTTCGAGCCCGTCATCACCCACCATATCTCAGTCATATGACACTCTTGTTAAGCAGTACCGAAGTGGGTGATTAGCTCAGTTGGTAGAGCATCTCCCTTACAAGGAGGGGGTCGGCGGTTCGAGCCCGTCATCACCCACCACTTCGGGTCGTTAGCTCAGTTGGTAGAGCAGTTGACTTTTAATCAATTGGTCGCAGGTTCGAATCCTGCACGACCCACCAATTCAGAGAAAAGCGCCTTATGGGCGCTTTTTTCGTTTCTGTGCACGCCGCTGAACGTGCAGGATGAGAACCTGCGCAGGTTCGACTGAATCGCCGGGAGCGATTCAGGCTGATGCAACGCATCACCCGCAGGGCGAGGCCCTGGAGGGGCCGAGGCAAATCCTGCACGACCCACCAATTCAGAAAAAAGCGCCTTATGGGCGCTTTTTTCGTTTCTGCACATCCTGATAGTGCCTTTCAGGCGCGCAGGATAAGCCGTTATGTAAAGTCGGCGTGAACACGTCCGTGTGGCCTCGACCGCCGCGTCCCTGCGGCGGACGCTTTACTTCACGGCTTATCCTGCGCGCCTTTATGAAGCATCGTGCTGCGTTTCAGAAAAAACAGCGTAGGCTTTCCTTGTCTTTTCCAAACCTTAACGCATTCTTGCTTCAAGCCTTTTTCTCCTTAACCGATAACGATTATGTCTATTTACAAGGAGAAAACCGATGTCATCAATAAGCGCTTTATCAGGCAGTACAGGCAGCGGCGCCGGCAGCAACGTCAGCGTTTCATCGCAGATTTCTGCACTGAACAAGCAGATCCAGAACATCACGAAGCAGGTCAAAGAGCTGTCGGATAATCAGGAGCTGACCGACGAGCAGAAATCGGAAATGGAGCAGATGTATCAGTCGCAGATCGCCATGCTCGAAGCGCAGATTGCCCAGCTCGAGCAGAAGCAAACTGAGCAGGCGCAGCAAAACAGCGAACCGGTGCAGCAGGTTAGCGCCACGCAGGCCGCCGACGGCGTCAATCGCCCGACGGCGACCAACCAGCTAAACGTTTATATCTAAAACGCCGGATTGATCGCGCGTTGTTGCGTCAGCAGGGCCGCCTGCTGACGCGCTTCCTGCCAGATAGCCTGCGCCGCCGGCGTCAGCGAGCGGTTTTTGCGCTTGACCAGCATCAGGCTGCGGTTGATTTCAGGATAGAGTCGACGCACCGTCAGCGCCCTGCCCGCAGGCAGCGGCAGCGCCAGTGCAGGCAAGATACTGATGCCGATACCTGCATCGACCATGGGAAACAGCGTCGCAGGATGGCCGATATCCTGCACCACCTTAATCTCCGTCTGCTGCTGACGCAGCGCCGCATCTATTAATACGCGACTGCCGGACGCGTAATCCTGCAGTACCACGTCGCGGCCCGCCAGCATGCGCCACTGCACCTCATCTACCGCGGCAAGGGGATCGTCACTGCGGCACAGCAGCAAAAAAGGCTCTTCCAGAATTGGCTGGCAATCGAGATCGCTGTCGCCGAGAGGCCCAATCACGATGCCGAAATCGACCTCGGCATTGCGTACGCTCTGTAACACCACCTGCTGCATTCGGTCATGCAGAATGACGTTGATGTCGGGATAGCTTTTCTGGCTGGCAGCGAGGCACTGCGGCATCAGATGCGCAGAGATAGTTTGGCTGGCGCCAATACGCACGGTGCCGCTGCGCTGTACACCATAGCTGCGAATATCCAGCAGCGTTGAGTTTAACTCCTCCAGCAGGCTCGCCATTCGCGACGCCAGCTGCTGCCCCGCTTCCGTCAGCATCACTTCGCGCGTGGTGCGATCCAGCAGACGCACGCCGATCACCGCCTCCAGCTCTTTAATACTGTGGCTGACGGCCGACTGGCTCAGACCGATCGCCTGTCCGGCCTGGCTAAACCCGCCATAGTGAGCAACGGCAACGAAGGTGCGTAGCTGGCGTAACGTGTAATTCATCGAATGGGCTCATAGATTGATGCAATAAATCAATTTTATTTCTAAACCTGCATCGCGCACAATCATCCCATGTTATTTTTAACCGGGTATTAACAATGCGATTTCTGCGACTCGATCCAATGATGGTCAAACTGATCATCACGGTGCTGCTGGCCACCTTTTTGCCCGCTAAAGGCATCTTTGTCGATATTTTCGACTATCTGACCACCGCGGCTATCGCCCTGCTCTTTTTTATGCATGGTGCCAAACTTTCACGCGAAAAGATTATCGCAGGCAGTAGTCACTGGCGGCTGCATCTGTGGATTATGTTCAGCACCTTCGTGCTCTTTCCAGTTATCGGCCTGCTGATCGTCTGGTGGCACCCGGTTAATGTCAGCGCCGAGATCTACACCGGCTTTATCTATCTCTGTATTCTGCCCGCCACGGTGCAGTCCGCGATCGCTTTTACCTCGATGGCGGGCGGTAACGTTGCGGCCGCAGTATGCAGCGCCTCGGCGTCGAGCCTGCTGGGGGTCTTTATCTCCCCGTTGCTGGTGAACCTGGTCATGGACGTACACAGCAGCGCGCCGACCGATGGATTCGAACAGGTCGGCAAAATTATGCTGCAGCTGCTGGTCCCTTTTATTCTGGGCCACCTGTCGCGCCGCTGGATTGCAGGCTGGGTGGAAAAACATCGCAGCCTGATTGGCAAAACTGATCAGACCTCCATTCTGCTGGTGGTCTACTCCGCCTTTAGCGAAGCGGTAGTCAACGGCATCTGGCACCGTGTCGGCATTGACACTCTGCTGTGGATCCTGGCGGGCTGCGTGCTGCTGCTGGCGCTGGTGCTGGCAATCAATATTTGCGCCTCGCGCCTGTTTGGCTTTAACCGCGCCGATGAAATTGTGGTGCTGTTTTGCGGTTCGAAAAAGAGCCTGGCAAACGGCGTGCCGATGGCGAATATCCTGTTCCCGGCCAGTTCGGTGGGGATTATCGTGTTGCCGCTGATGATCTTCCACCAGGTGCAGCTCATGGTCTGCTCCTGGATCGCCCAGCGCTATAAAGCCAGCAATGAAAGAAAGCTGGCGCAGCAGGTGAAACCGACCGTCGTTGAATCGCAGAAGTAACAAAAAGCCCGCCGAAGCGGGCTTTTTTATGCGCTGCGTTTAAGCGGTTTGACCAGGCCCTCCAGGCCTTCGATCTTGATAGCGAGCGTCATCTGCATCAGCTCGCCGAGATGACCTGACGGGAACTCCGCTTTACGCGCGAACCACAGCAGATAAGGCTCAGGCAGATCGATAAGCAGACAGCCTTTGTACTTGCCAAACGGCATCGCGGTATTGGCGATTTCAACCAGACACGCCTTGTCCATATCAGGCATCCAGCAGCCGGATCATTTCAGCTTCGTCGATCACCTCAATCCCAAGCTCCTGCGCTTTAACCAGCTTGAAACCCGCCGCTTCGCCCGCGATAACCAGATCGGTTTTCTTCGAGACGCTGCCGCTGACTTTTGCGCCGAGCGCGGTCAGGCGATCTTTCGCCTCGTCGCGCGTGAGCTGGGTCAGCGAGCCGGTCAGCACCACGGTTTTGCCGGCAAACGGGCTGTCGATCTCTTCCGCCTTAACCACCTCAATCTTCGGCCAGTGGACACCGATCTCATCCACCAGCTGGCGAATGATTTCGCGGTTGCTCTCTTCATCCATAAAGTTGCGCACGTGGGTGGCGACGACGGTGCCGACGTCCTGCACCGCAATCAGCGCCTCCAGATCGGCATCCATCACGTTTTGCAGTTCGCCAAAGTGGTTCGCCAGGTTGGCAGCGGTCGCCTCGCCGACTTCGCGAATGCCAAGCGCGTAAAGGAAACGCGCCAGGGTAGTTGATTTCGCCTTCTCCAGCGCATTGATCACGTTTTGCGCCGATTTTGGCCCCATGCGATCCAGACCGAGCAGCTTCTCCGGTGTCAGCCTGAAGAGATCCGCAGGCGTTTTGACATATTCAGTCTCCACCAGCTGATCGATAATCTTATCGCCCAGACCGTCGACGTCCATGGCGCGACGCGAAACGAAATGCTTCAGCGCCTCTTTGCGCTGCGCACCGCAGATTAGCCCGCCGGTACAGCGCGTAACCACCTCGCCTTCGACGCGTTCGACGTCGGAGCCGCACACCGGGCAATGGGTAGGGAATACCACTTCACGCGTCTCTGCCGGCCGTTCAGAGAGCACCACGTTGACGACCTGCGGGATCACGTCGCCAGCGCGGCGGATCACCACTCTGTCACCGATGCGCAGGCCGAGACGTTCGATTTCATCTGCATTGTGCAGGGTGGCGTTGCTGACCATCGCGCCTGCAACCAGCACCGGCTCAAGCCGCGCCACCGGCGTGACTGCGCCGGTGCGGCCCACCTGAAATTCAACGTCGCGCACAAACGTCATCTGCTCCTGCGCGGGAAACTTAAAGGCCACCGCCCAGCGCGGCGCACGCGCCACAAAGCCGAGGCGCTCCTGTAACGCCTGTGAGTCGACTTTGATGACGACACCGTCGATATCGAATCCCAGTTCAGGACGCGTCTCCTCTACCTGACGGTAGAACGCCAGCGCCTCTTCCGCACTGTGCACCAGCTGAACGCGATCGCTGACGGGCAGCCCCCAGGCTTTAAACTGCTGTAAGCGCGCATAGTGGCTGCCCGGCAGTTCGCCGCCTTCCAGCAGCCCGAAGCCGTAACAGAAAAAGGTGAGCGGACGCTTCGCGGTGATGCGCGGATCGAGCTGGCGCAGCGATCCCGCAGCGGCGTTGCGCGGGTTAGCGAAGATTTTGCCGTCGGTGCGGCGCGCATCGGCATTCAGCTTCTCAAAGCCGCGCTGCGTCATAAAGACTTCGCCGCGCACTTCCAGCCGAGCGGGAAAATCGTCGCCCTTCAGGCGCAGCGGAATCGCGCCGATGGTGCGGACGTTGGCGGTGATATTCTCGCCCGTGGTGCCGTCGCCGCGCGTGGCGGCGCGCGTCAGCAGGCCGTTCTCGTAAAGCAGGCTCACCGCCAGGCCATCGAGCTTCAGTTCGCAACAGTAGGCGATATCGTCGCTGTTTTTCAGGCGATCCTGTACGCGCTTGTTGAAGGCGAGAAAGCCAGCTTCGTCGAAGGTATTGTCCAGCGACAGCATTGGCACCTCATGGCGCACCTGCTCAAACACCGTTAGCGGCGCGGCGCCAACGCGCTGGGTCGGCGAGTCGGGCGTGATGAGTTCGGGATGCTGCTCTTCCAGCGCGCGCAGCTCGCGCATCAGGCGGTCATATTCGGCGTCCGGAATTTCGGGCGCGTCCATGACATGGTAGAGGTACTCGTGATGGCGCAGCGTGGTGCGCAGTTCGGTGATCTGGTCCTGAACGGATTTCATATTGCCCCATCAGATAAAAAACCCCCGACAGGCGGGGGTTTGGTGAATCAGAATTAACGGTCTGCCCTATTCTCTGGATTCAATGACTTCGCGTATGCGGTTCTTGTAGGTTTCCAGCTTCTGTGGCGTCATCATGCGACGCTCGTCATCCAGCACAACGCCGCCAACATCATCGGCGATACGCTGCGCAGACTGCAGCATCAGCTTGAAGTTTTGGTTCGCATCGCCGTAAGAAGGCACCATCATAAAGATTGAGATGCCTGGCGTGGAGAAGTCAGACATCTCGTCTGGATTGAACGAACCAGGTTTCACCATGTTCGCCAGGCTAAACAGCACCGGGCCGCTGCCTGCGGGGCTGAGATGGCGATGGAAAATGTTCATTTCGCCAAACTGGAAGCCCGCCTGCAAAATGCCCTGCAGCAGCGCTTCGCCATTCAGCGTGCCGCCGGTATGCGCGGCGACGTGCAGCACCAGCACCGTCTCTTTTGGCTTGCCTGGCGCTTTTGGTGTTTCCTGGCGAACCGGCTCCACTGGCTGCGGCTGATGCTGTTCCGGCTGGTGACGCGCAGGCTGCTGCGGCTCCGGCTCCGCCTCGTAAAGCGGCTCGGGCTGTACAGTATCCAGCGGATCTAAATCGAGCAGCGGATCGGCCTGAACTGGCTGCGCTGGCGCGAAACGCGGCGCAGGTTCCTGCGACGGCGTTTGAACAGGCTGAGGTTGCGGACGCGGCTGTTGAGGCTGAGTACGCGGCGGCTGCGGCGTAAGCAGCGGATCGGCTTCCTGCTGAGGCTGCGGGCGTGCGGCGGGCTGACGCGGCTTCTCCGGCGCGGCGCTGAAGACCGGCGCGTCATCCTGCTGCTCGTCACGGAAATTATCGATGCGCGGCTCCTGATGCGGCCGCTCATGGCGCACGCGAACTTCGCCGACGCTCTCTTCGTCATCGGTCAGGCTATCTTCATCATCGCGCTGGTCGCGCTGTTTGAGCCGTTTGTGCGGGCGATCGCGAAACACTGACGAGCGCTCTTTACGGCTGGTCCACAGCCCGTGAAGAAGGAGCGCTATAATGGCGATCGCGCCAACAACGATTAATATCAGACGCAAATCCTGCATCATTGTATTCTCTGTTGTTCCAATACCTTGCCACCGCGGCAAACTTTATCCTCTAACTGTATTTGCCCAGCTAAACAAGTGCAAGCTCGTGCAGTATTTTCTGACAAATAAGATACTCACCCCACGTTTTTTTGCTGTTTTTTCACACAATCGCCTCATGGTCAGGAGAAAAAGCCAGGTTATCATGGTCTCGCCTGATTATTTCCTGGAGAGTTGCCTGTATGGCCCACGAGAACACTGTCTCAAGTTTCAACGGCGTGCACTATTTTAGCGAAGGCTGGAGACTGGTTCGTCTGCAGGGTATCCGGCGTTTCGTTATCATTCCCCTGCTGGTCAATATCCTGCTGCTGGGCGGGGCGTTCGTCTGGCTGTTTTACCGGCTGGGCAGCTGGATTCCACAGCTGATGGCGCATATTCCCGACTGGCTGCAGTGGCTAAGCTACTTGCTCTGGCCACTGTCGGTGATTTCAATCGTGCTGGTGTTCAGCTACTTCTTCTCTACTATTGCCAACTGGATCGCCGCGCCGTTTTGCGGCCTGCTGGCGGAGCAGCTGGAAGGCCGCCTGACGGGCAAACCGCTGCCGGACAGCGGCTGGATAGCGATGCTGAAGGATGTGCCGCGCATTATGAAGCGCGAGCTGCAAAAGCTCGGCTACTATTTGCCGCGCGCGCTCGGCCTGTTGCTGCTCTACTTTATTCCCGGCTTTGGCCAGACGGTGGCGCCGGTGCTGTGGTTCCTGTTTAGCGCCTGGATGCTGTCGGTGCAATATTGCGACTATCCGTTCGATAACCATAAGGTGAGCTTTCAGCAGATGCGCAGCGCTCTGCGCCGCCATAAAAGCGCCAATATGCAGTTTGGCGCGCTGGTTAGCCTGTTCACCATGATTCCGATTCTTAACCTGGCGATTATGCCGGTTGCGGTATGCGGCGCGACGGCGATGTGGGTCGATCGCTATCGCGCGCAGCTGGGCCGCACTGAGCTACGCTAGTACTTATCAGAACGCCTTATGCATTTTTTGACAAGGCTTATTGCGTGGGGACATATAGATATGCGTTTTCTTTCCTTCCGCGCGTAGACAGAAAGGGTATGCTCAGTGGGTTCCCAATAATTCATACAGTTAAGGACAGGCTATGAGTAAGATCTATGAAGATAACTCGTTGACAATTGGTCATACGCCACTGGTTCGACTGAACCGCATCGGTAACGGCCGCATTCTGGCGAAGGTAGAATCCCGTAACCCGAGCTTCAGCGTAAAATGCCGTATCGGTGCCAATATGATTTGGGACGCAGAGAAACGCGGTATTCTGAAACCTGGCGTCGAACTGGTCGAACCGACCAGCGGCAATACCGGCATCGCGCTGGCCTACGTCGCCGCCGCGCGCGGCTACAAGCTGACGCTGACCATGCCGGAAACCATGTCCGTCGAACGTCGTAAGCTGCTAAAAGCGCTGGGTGCCAACCTGGTGCTGACCGAAGGGCCGAAAGGCATGAAAGGCGCTATCGCCAAAGCAGAAGAGATTGTCGCCAGCGATCCGGACAAATATGTGCTGCTGCAGCAGTTCAGCAACCCGGCAAACCCGGAAATCCACGAGAAGACCACCGGTCCTGAAATCTGGGAAGATACCGACGGCGCCGTGGATGTATTTATTGCAGGCGTCGGCACCGGCGGCACCCTGACCGGCGTCTCTCGCTATATCAAGAACACCAAAGGCAAGAAAGAGCTGATCACCGTTGCGGTGGAGCCCACCGACTCGCCGGTTATCGCTCAGGCGATCGCTGGCGAAGAGATCAAGCCCGGCCCGCATAAGATTCAGGGTATCGGCGCCGGCTTTATTCCCGGTAATCTCGATCTCAATCTGGTGGACCGCGTTGTGGCGATCACCAACGAAGAGGCGATCAGTACGGCGCGTCAGCTGATGGAAGAGGAAGGCATTCTGGCGGGCATCTCCTCCGGCGCAGCGGTCGCAGCGGCGCTCAAGCTGCAGGAGGACGAGGCATTCGCCAATAAGAATATCGTGGTTATTCTCCCCTCTTCCGGCGAGCGCTATTTAAGTACTGCGCTCTTTGCCGACCTGTTCACTGAGAAAGAGCTACAGCAGTAACGGCAGATTCCGAAAACGCCGAAAAAAGCACCCGAATGGGTGCTTTTTTGTGGCGCAGATCTCACTTTCACCACCGCCCAGATTGATTTCAGTGACTCGGCTCTGGTATTTAAGCTGCCAATTATTTCGGTGCCTGAAATTAATCAGCCTTTGAAGTGGATCAAGCTGAATCGATTTACGCGTTTGGCGAAATGGCGAATCACGGCATAATTAGCAGCTGAAGCGCTCGACAGGGATTTTGACCCTTCAACTGGAATGACGTACTCATTCAAGCGCATTTAATGGTCAGCGTAACGCTATACCCGCGCACCTACACAGGCTAAAGTTACGGCTCCAGGCTAGACTTTAAGTCCATAACACCAAACCTGATAACGTTGGGGAAACAGAATGTTCCAGCAAGAAGTTACTATCACCGCGCCTAATGGTCTTCATACCCGCCCTGCTGCGCAGTTTGTTAAAGAAGCGAAAGCGTTCCAGTCAGAAATCACCGTTACCTCTAACGGCAAATCCGCCAGCGCCAAGAGCCTGTTCAAACTGCAGACGCTCGGCCTGACCCAAGGCACGGTTGTGACGCTCTCCGCAGAAGGCGAAGATGAGCAGCAGGCCGTGGAGCATCTGGTTAAACTGATGGCTGAACTGGAGTAATCCAGTCAGCTTTTGCTTTACACCGACTCCTTTGCCCCATTGAGTGCAAACATCTTGATCGCGGACAACTTGTCCGCGTTATCACATCCGTAGAGTACAGCTCCCGCGACAATGGCAACGCATTGGGTCCAAGAGCCATCGTGATTAAAAGGTAGGGTTATGATTTCAGGCATTTTAGCATCACCAGGTATCGCTTTCGGCAAAGCTCTGCTGTTGATTGAGGATGAGATCGTCATCAACCGCAAGAAGATTTCTGATGACCAGGTTGACCAGGAAGTAAAACGCTTCCTTGACGGCCGCGCTCAGGCTGGGCAGCAGCTGGAAGCGATCAGAGTGAAAGCGGGTGAAACGTTTGGTGAAGAGAAAGCAGCCATCTTCGAAGGCCACATCATGTTGCTGGAAGACGAAGAGCTGGAGCAGGAAATCATCGACCTGATCAAAAAAGATCACGCTTCGGCCGACGCTGCCGCCTACTCCGTAATTGACGGTCAGGCGAAAGCGCTGGAAGAGCTGGACGACGAATACCTTAAAGAACGCGCCGCTGACGTTCGTGATATCGGTAAACGTCTGCTGCAGAATATTCTCGGCCTGCATATCGTGGACCTGAGCGCTATCCAGGACGAATCGATTCTGGTAGCAAAAGATTTAACGCCGTCGGAAACTGCACAGCTGAACCTGAAAAAGGTGCTGGGCTTTATTACCGACCTTGGCGGCCGCACTTCGCACACCTCGATTATGGCGCGCTCGCTGGAGCTGCCGGCAATCGTCGGCACCGGCAACGTCACCGCCACGGTGAAAAACGGCGATTTCCTGATTCTGGACGGCGTGAACAACAAAGTTTACGTCAATCCGTCAGAGAGCGAGCTGGAAGAGTTGAAAGCGGTTCAGACCCAGTATCTGAGCGAAAAACATGAGCTGGCCAAGCTGAAAGATCTGCCTGCGATCACGCTGGATGGTCACCAGGTGGAAGTATGCGCCAACATCGGCACCGTGCGCGACGTGGCTGGCGCAGAGCGTAACGGCGCGGAAGGCGTCGGCCTCTACCGCACCGAGTTCCTGTTTATGGATCGCGACTCGCTGCCGACCGAAGAAGAGCAGTTCCAGGCTTATAAAGCGGTAGCTGAAGCGGTCGGTTCACAAGCGGTAATTGTGCGCACCATGGATATCGGCGGCGACAAAGATCTGCCTTATATGAATCTGCCGAAAGAAGAGAACCCGTTCCTCGGCTGGCGCGCCATCCGTATCGCCATGGATCGTAAAGAGATCCTCCATGCCCAGCTGCGCGCAATTTTACGCGCCTCTGCCTTCGGCAAGCTGCGCATTATGTTCCCGATGATTATCTCTGTTGAAGAGGTGCGCATCCTGAAAGCGGAACTGGAAACCCTGAAGGCGCAGCTGCGCGAAGAAGGCAAAGCGTTCGATGAAACCATCGAAGTCGGTATTATGGTGGAAACACCGGCGTCGGCGGTGATTGCGCGTCATCTGGCGAAAGAAGTCGACTTCTTCAGTATTGGGACAAACGACCTGACGCAGTATACTCTGGCCGTTGATCGTGGTAATGATTTGATTTCTCACCTGTATAACCCGATGACCCCGTCGGTGCTGAATTTAATCAAGCAGGTGATTGACGCCTCTCATGCCGAAGGCAAGTGGACCGGCATGTGCGGTGAGCTGGCCGGTGATGAACGTGCTACACTACTGTTACTGGGTATGGGGCTGGACGAATTCAGCATGAGTGCCATTTCAATCCCAGGCATTAAGAAAATCATTCGCAATACTAATTTCGAAGATGCGAAGGCTCTGGCGGAGCAGGCTCTGGCTCAACCTACCGCAGAAGATCTGATGAACCTGGTTAATAAGTTCATCAAAGAGAAAACACTCTGCTGATCCACGAGACGCTGGCCCAACAATACTGTTTAGGAGAGGAATATGGGTTTTCTTGACAAGCTTTTTGGCAATAAATCAGAAAGCACATCTGGGACGATTGATATTGTTGCGCCTCTGTCAGGCGAAATCGTAAACATTGAAGACGTACCGGATGTGGTGTTTGCCGAGAAGATCGTTGGCGACGGTATCGCTATCAAACCAACCGGCAACAAAATGGTTGCGCCGGTCGATGGCACCATCGGTAAGATTTTCGAAACCAACCACGCGTTTTCAATCGAGTCTGACAACGGCATCGAGCTGTTTGTGCACTTCGGTATCGACACCGTCGAGCTGAAAGGTGAAGGCTTCAGGCGCATCGCGGAAGAGGGCCAGAAGGTCAAGAAAGGCGATGTGGTGATCGAGTTTGATCTGCCGCTGCTGGAAGAGAAAGCGAAATCTACCCTGACGCCTGTGGTGATCTCCAACATGGATGAGATCAAAGAGCTGGTTAAGCTCTCTGGTCAGGTTACCGTTGGCGAGACGCCGGTGATCCGCATCAAGAAGTAACGGATTCAGCTAAGAAAAACGGCACCCGCTGGGTGCCGTTTTTGTTTCTGTTCTGTCCGGTGTCTACGCGGATGAAAAACGTTAATCAGACGCCCTTATCCTGCGCCTGCCAGCGCGGCAGACGAATCGTCAGCTCCAGCCCGCCCTCAGGGCGATTCACCGCCTGCACTTCGCCATGATGCGCCAGCACCACCTTACGCACGATAGCCAGCCCCAGGCCGTAACCTTTGCCCAGCAGCGGCGAATTAACCCGAACAAAGGGATCGAAGATGCTGGAGAGCTTCTCATCGTCCACCCCCGGCCCCTGATCGCGTACGCGAATCGCCAGCCACTCCTGCTCCGCCTTCAGCCTGACCTCAATATGCTGACCGGGCAGCGAGAAACGCAGCGCGTTGCGCAGCACGTTCTCGATGCCGCGACGAATCAGCTCGGCGTTGCCGCGCACGGTGTAATCGGCATTTTCATCAACCAGGAAGTCAACCTGCACGCCGGGGATTTGCGCCTCGTAGCGCACATCGGTGACCACCGCGTGCACCAGGCCGGTGAGATCGAAATATTGCTCGTCAGGCATGCTCTCATGCTCGGCGCGCGACAGCGTCAGCAGTTCGCCAATCATCTTATCCAGCCGCCGCGCCTCTTCGTCGATGCGATCCAGGGAGGCGTTAACGCTGGCCGGCGTCTGACGCGCTAAGCCTGTGGCGAGCTGCAGGCGCGCCAGCGGCGAACGCAGCTCGTGGGAAATATCGTGCAGCAGCTCTTCGCGTGCGTGCACCAGGGTATCGAGCCGCTCCACCATGGCGTCGAACGCCTCCGCCACATTTGAGAGCTCGTCATGCCGCTTGCGCATCATGGGATAGAGCCGCACGCTGAGATCGCCGTTCGACACGCGCGCAAAGCCCTCGCGCAGCTGGCGCATCGGCCGCGTCAGGTTCCATGCCAGCAGCAGGCTAAACAGCAGGCCGACCGAGCCGGCGAAAAAAAACATCGGCTCAGGTATATTGAGAATGCGGCGCGGCCTGTCCATGCCCATTGAGCTGTCTTCGCGCAGGCCTTTGACGTTATAGCGCAGCTCATACTCTTTGCCGTCCGCCCCTTTTACCCAGCGCACAATCACGTCAGGAAACTTGCCCTGAAACGGCGGATTAAAAGTTTCCGGCAGCGGCTCGGAATGAACGGGCCGGGCATGCTGGATCACCGAAAAGAACTGACGGTCGTTAGGCTCCCAGTCCGCCATCATATCGTTCAGCGAGCCGAGCCCGCCGCGCTCCAGCACCGAAACCGCAGACGCCATCTGCAAGTTGACGATGCGGCGCGTGGCGATAATCTCCGGCGGCTCATGGCGATTGCCGGCGAGGCTGAAGCCGAGCCAGAGCAGCTGGCTGATAATAACGAATACGATCCAGAAGCCGATTAAAATCTTCCAGAACATGCGCCCGCGATAGTTCTGCTTCATCGAATGCGGTAGCCAATGCTGCGCACCGTTTCGATGTTGACGCTGTCAGCGGTGAGCGCCGCCAGCTTCTGACGAATGTTGCTGATATGCACGTCGACGCTGCGATCGTAGGCCTCGCGCGGACGACCCAGCCCTTTTTCCGACAGCTCATCTTTCGATACCACGCGATCCGGCGAGCGCATCAGCAGATCCAGCAGATTGAATTCCGAAGCGGTGAGATCGAAAGCTTTACCCTGCCACTCGGTTATGCGCGTGGCAGGATTGAGCGTCAGTTCGCCCCAGCGCAGCAGCTCTTTTTTATCCGGCAGCGGCGCCTGCTCTTCGAAGCGCCGCAGCACGGCGCGCAGGCGTGCCACCAGCTCACGCGGGTAGCAGGGCTTCGGCATATAGTCGTCCGCCCCCATCTCCAGCCCGATCACGCGATCGATGTTGTCACCTTTGGCGGTCAGCATGATCACCGGCAGACGGCTGTTCTGCCGTACCTGACGCAGCACGTCGATGCCGCTCATATCGGGTAGCATAATATCGAGGATCATTGCGGTGTAGTGGCCGGAAAGCGCGCCTTCGATACCGGCGCTGCCGGTTAATACCAGCTGGGTTTCAAAGCCTTCTGCAATAAGGTACTGGCTGAGCATGGTGCCCAGCTCCAGATCGTCGTCAACTAACAAAATTTTCATAGGGGTCTCTCGCCTGAATTGCCGCTATTTTGTCCTGAGCGGGCGCCGGACGCAGCCGATTTTACGCGTTCCTTACAGATTCGACGTCAGACGATGCTCAGGATGACTATAGACAAAAACGGCCCGGCAGCACCAGACAGGCGCAGCCGGGCCGCCTGGCAGAAGGATTAGCGGTAGACGCCGGTCGAGAGATAGCGGTCGCCGCGATCGCAGACGATAGCGACGATAACGCTGCCGGGCTGCGCCTGCGCGATGCGCAACGCGCCCGCCACCGCGCCGCCGGAGCTGACGCCGCAGAAGATGCCTTCGCGGCGCGCCAGCGCCCGCATCGTCTCTTCCGCCTCGGCCTGTCCCATATCCATCACCTCGTCCACCAGCTCGGGCCGATAGATGCCCGGCAGATAAGCCTGCGACCAGCGACGAATGCCGGGTATGGCACTGCCCTCTTCCGGCTGCAGGCCGATAATGGTCACGCTATCGCTTTGCTCTTTCAGGTAGCGGCCGACGCCGGTAATAGTGCCGGTGGTGCCCATGCTGGAGACGAAATGGGTCAGGCGTCCGGCGCTCTGCTGCCAGATTTCCGGACCGGTGGTCTGGTAGTGGCCGAGCGGATTATCGGGATTATTGAATTGATCGAGCACATGCCCTTCGCCGCGCGCCATCATCGCCAGCGCCATATCGCGCGCGCCCTCCATGCCCTGCTCGCGGCTCACCAGCACCAGCTCGGCGCCGTAGGCGCGCATCGCGTCCTGCCGCTCCTGGCTCATATTTTCAGGCATCAGCAAGCGCAGCGCGTAGCCCTTCATGGCGGCGATCATCGCCAGCGCGATGCCGGTATTGCCGCTGGTCGCCTCAATCAGGCGGTCGCCGGGCGCGATCTCACCGCGCAGCTCTGCCTGGTGGATCATCGACCAGGCGGCGCGATCCTTAACGGAGCCAGCAGGATTATTGCCTTCCAGCTTGAGCCAGATTTCGCTGCCGTTGGCAGGCGTCAGGCGCTGGAGCTTGATCAGCGGCGTAGTGCCGATGGTGTTTTGCAGAGTGGTCAAGGTGCGTTTCCCGGCGAAGCTAAGCGATCAAAAAAAGGGCGGGATCGCTCCCGCCCGCTGTCGCGTGAGAAAATATCAGGCGCTTTCGGCAAAGGCAACAGCGCGCAGCGGCGTCGCGCCCTGATAGAGGCGCGACTGCTGCAGGCCGACGAACAGGCGTTCGCCGCGCACCGGCGCGCTTCGTTCGCCGTCGTACACCAGCGAAAAAGGCTCGCTCTGCCAGCCGGTCGGCTGAACCACCAGCTGCCAGAAGTGGCCGCGCGGGCTCACCTCAAGGATCTGTACCGGCAGCGGCGTCTCCAGGCTGCTCTGACGAGAAACATCAATCTCCCACGGGCGCAGGAAGAGCTCGACCGCGCCCTGATGCGCCGGGGTATAGCCCAGCGGCCAGTGGTGCGCGCCGACGTGAAACTGCGAGCCATGCACCTCGCCGTCGAAGCGGTTCACTTCGCCGAGGAACTCCAGCACGAAGCGCGTGGCCGGATCGCGCCATACCTCGTCCGGCGTGCCTACCTGCTCAATATTGCCCTGGCTCATCACCACTACGCGATCGGCCACTTCCATCGCCTCTTCCTGATCGTGAGTGACGAAGACGCTGGTGAATTTCAGTTCTTCATGCAGCTGACGCAGCCAGCGACGCAGCTCTTTACGTACCTGCGCGTCCAGCGCGCCGAAAGGTTCGTCGAGCAGCAGGATCTGCGGTTCGACCGCCAGCGCGCGCGCCAGCGCCACGCGCTGCTTCTGCCCGCCCGAGAGCTGCGCCGGGAAGCGGTTTGCCAGATGCGCCAGCTGCACCATTTCCAGCAGACGCGTCACGCGCTGCTTGATTTCCGCCGAAGAAGGACGCTCGCGGCGCGGCAGCACCGTCAGGCCGAACGCAATATTGTCGAACACCGTCATATGACGGAACAGCGCATAGTGCTGAAACACGAAGCCGACCTGGCGATCGCGGGCGTGCAGCGCGCTGACATCTTTATTGTGAAAGCGAATTTGCCCGCTGTTCTGATGCTCCAGTCCGGCGATAATACGCAGCAGCGTGGTTTTCCCGGAGCCGGACGGGCCCAGCAGCGCCACCATCTGGCCAGAAGGAATATCCAGAGAGATATCGTTCAACACCGGAGTGCGGCCGAAAGATTTGTTGATCAGGTTAATCTCAATGCTCATGATTTTCCTCCTGTTGCAGGCGATGCTGCTGTTGCTCTAAACGCCACTGCAACATACTTTTCAGAAACAGCGTCACAATAGCCATCAGGGTCAGCAGCGCGGCGGCGGTAAAGGCGCCGACCACGTTGTAATCCTGATGCAGTAATTCAACCTGAAGCGGCAGCGTGTAGGTCTCGCCGCGAATCGATCCCGATACCACCGACACCGCACCGAACTCGCCCAGGGTACGGGCGTTGGTCAGCACCACGCCATAGAGCATCGCCCAGCGAATGTTCGGCAGCGTGACGCGGCGGAACATCTGCCAGCCAGAGGCGCCAAGCAGCACCGCCGCCTCATCTTCGTGGCTGCCCTGGCTCAGCATCACCGGCACCAGCTCGCGCACCACAAAGGGACAGGTTACGAAGACGGTGGCCAGCACCATACCAGGCCAGGCGAACATCACCTGAATATTATGCGCGTCCAGCCAGCTACCTGCCGGGCCGTTGACGCCCCAGAACAGCAGATACATCAGGCCAGCGACCACCGGCGATACGGCGAAAGGAATGTCGAACAGCGTCAGCAGCAGCTGGCGGCCGGGAAAGTTAAAGCGCGTCACCAGCCAGGCGAGCAGCGTGCCGAACACCAGATTAACCGGCACGGTAATCAGCGCCACCAGCACCGTCAGCCAGATGGCGTGCAGCATGTCGCTGTCGGCGAGATTCTGAAAGGTGACGCCCAGCCCCATCTTCAGCGCTTCGTAGAAGATGGAGATCATCGGCACCACCAGCAGCAGCAGCGACACCAGCACGCCGATGCCGATCAGCAGCCATTTGCCCCAGTTGATCGGCTGACGGTCAGCGGCGTTGATGTGGGAAATATCCGCCATTAGTGACCTCCCAGTCGGCGACCGAAGCGGCTCTGCAGGGTGTTAATCGCAAACAGCAGCACCAGCGACGCCGCCAGGATCACTGAGGCGATAGCGCTGGCGGCCGGGTAGTCGAACTCCTGCAAACGCACGAAAATCATCAGCGAGGTGACCTCGGTTTTCCAGGCGATATTGCCGGCGATAAAGATCACCGCGCCGAACTCGCCGATGCTGCGGGTAAAAGAGAGCGCGGTGCCGGCCAGAAGCGCAGGCGCTACCTCCGGCAGCACCACGCGGCGAAAGCTCTGCCAGGGCGTCGCGCCCAGCGTCTGCGCCGCCTCTTCATACTCTGGCCCCAGCTCCTCCAGCACCGGCTGTACGGTACGCACCACGAAGGGAATGCTGGTAAACGCCATGGCGACGGCGATGCCGAGCCAGGTATAGGAAACTTTGACGCCGAAAGCGTTGTAGATCCACTCGCCGTACCAGCCGTTCAGCGAGAAGAGACCGGCCAGCGTCAGACCCGCCACCGCCGTTGGCAGCGCGAAAGGCAGATCCACCAGGCCGTCCAGCAGCGTGCGGCCGGGAAAGCGATAGCGCGTCAGGATCCACGCCATAATCATGCCGAACACCGCATTGAACAGCGAGGCGACGGCCGCCGAGAGCAGCGTCACCTTATAGGCCGCCACCAGCTGCGGGTTGCTGATCACCGCCCAGTACTGCGCCAGCGTCATCTGCGACAGCTGCATCAGCAGCGCGCTGATCGGCAGCAGCAGAATCAAACAGGTGAACAGCAGGCTGGTGCCCAGGCTCAGGCCGAAGCCAGGCAGAACGCGTTTCTGACCTAAGGCAAACATTATCCACGCCCCGCTGATAAGAGTTGATCCAGCTCGCCGCCGCTGGCGAAGTGGGTTTTCATCGCTTTATCCCAGCCGCCGAACTGATCTTCCACGCGGAACAGCTGCGTCTGCGGGAAGCGATCTTTATGCTCGCCCATTAGCTGCGGGTTGTTCACGCGGTAGTAGAAATCGGTTACGATTTGCTGCGCCTGCGGCGTATAGAGATAGTTGAGATAGGCTTTCGCTGCGTCCGCGGTGTGGTTGTGCTCGACGTTTTTATCGACCCAGGCAACCGGGAATTCGGCGAGAATATCCGTTTTCGGCACCACGACGTCATACTCGTCTTTGCCGTACTGGTTACGGATATTGTTCACTTCCGATTCAAAGCTGATCAGCACATCGCCCAGGCCGCGCTCGGCGAAGGTAGTGGTCGCGCCACGCCCGCCGGTATCGAACACCTCGACGTTCCTGAGAAACTGCGCCATAAAGGCGCGGGTTTTCGCCTCGTTTCCGCCGTTAGCTTTACTGGTGGCGCCCCAGGCCGCCAGCCAGGTGTAGCGGCCGTTGCCGGAGGTTTTCGGGTTGGGAAAGACCAGCTTTACGCCGTCACGGCCGAGATCGGCCCAGTCGTGGATCTGCTTTGGATTGCCCTTGCGCACCAGAAACGCCATGGTGGAGTAAAACGGCGAACTGTTGTTGGGCAGCCGGCTCTGCCAGTCGGCCGCGACCAGATTGCCTCTGTCGTGCAGCACCTGCACGTCGGTGACCTGATTATAGGTAACCACATCGGCGCGCAGCCCCTGCAGGATCGCCAGCGCCTGCTTTGAGGAACCGGCGTGCGACATTTTGATGGTGAGTTTGTCATCGGGATGGCTGGCATCCCACTGTTTTTCGAACGGCGCATTCAGGGCGACAAACAGCTCGCGCGCGACGTCGTACGAGCTGTTGAGCAGTTCAGTGGCGCTGGCCGCGCCCGCCAGGCTAAGCGACAAGGCGATACCGCCAACGATATTTTTCATCGTTCTTTTGGTCATGGGGCACCCTGAGAAAACAAGAGATCCGGCTTATGCCAGCCGTTTGCCCAGTGTATTTATAACCCCATGAAAAGCTGTAGCGGTTTTATATATCGTTTGATGATTTCAAAGTCGAAAATGGCATAAGCGGGCGCAAGAGTTTATGCGTCAGGCGAGAAAGGCGCTGACGCTAAGAGCTTTAACGCTGCCAGATGATTTTGCTGAGCTTCCAGCTTTTCAGTACGTCATCCGACGGCATCAGACCGTCCGGGCCGTGCCAGTCGCCGCTGTAAACGTAGGAGAGATGCTGGCTGCCCGGCGCGCGGCACTCGACGTCGTGGCTGCCCGCTCCGCCCGCCAGCCTGCAGTTGTTAAAGGCCTTGCTGAACCTGTCGCTAAAGGCGTCGCCGATTTTCGCGCCGTCCTGCGCGGCGATGTCGCTGTCCATCACCTCAATACGCTCTACGCTGCGGGATCCGCTGATCTGCAGCTTCACTTTGCCGTCGTCCAGCGCCTGCCAGAACGCGATAACGTCGCCGTTTTCGCTACGCATGCCCTGACGCAGCTTGTAGTTGCCTTTCAGGCCGTCGCTGATGGCGCTTTCGCTCATTGCAGTGGTGCTGCCGACGCCGCCGACGCCCTGTTCAGTGGCTGTCAGCGATGAACCAAACCAGTTCCACGGCAGCGCCGACGACCAGTGGTAGCTCAGCGGGTTATACCAGCTTACGTCGGAATCAGAGGCGGAACGGGAACCCGAACTGGCGCAGCCGCTTAGCAGCGCGGCGGCAACCAGCAGCGAAATGGGTAAAGCTTTCATGAAAACTCCTGTTAACACTGTGCCAAACGGCAGAACTCATTGGAGTCGCCAGCGGCAAAAAAGTTTATTCGGCCAGCTGCTGTTCCGGCAGAAAGCAGTCGCGCAGCCTGACGTTGACCAGCAACCACAGCAGCGCCAGACCGTCGAACAGCGCCAGCAGCAGCGGCCAGGGCGAGGCGAGCAGATCGCCAGACGCGAACGTCACGCCCTGCCACGCCAGATTGACCGCCAGCGACAGCGCCAGCACCCAGCGCCACGCCCGCCACAGCCGCCGCCAGCGCGCGCGATAGCCGGTCAGCAGCAGGCCGATCAGCGCGGGCGCGCCGAGCGCCAGTCCGAGCCAGAACGCCTGCCGATCGGGATAGAACAGCCCCAGCAGATCGCTGCCCTGCTGGCGCGAGGCGCCTGCCATCACCAGCAGGATCCAGGTGCGCGCCAGCAGCAGCAGCGTCAGCCAAAAAAGAAACGGCAGCCGCAGCTGCCCTTTCGCATCATATTCATCCGGCAGATATTTCACCGCATCAATACTCCCGGTCTTCAATCAGCCGCTTGCCGAGCAGCACCGAATCCACCGGTTCGTACTCCAGCTTCTCGTAGAACGCCACCACCTGATCGTTCTCTTCGCGTACCATCAGGTTGATCTTGGGACAGCCGCGCGCGATCAGCTTTTTCTCCAGCCGGTTCATCAGCGCGTTGGCGAAACCACGCCCCTGGTAGTCGGGATGCACCGCCAGATAGTAGGCGGAGCCGCGATGGCCGTCGTAGCCGCCCATCAGCGTGCCGACCACTTCGCCGCCCACTTCCGCAACCAGAAAGAGGTCTGCGTCATGGTTCATCTTGCGTTCGATATCCAGCTCCGGGTCGTTCCACGGACGTAACAAATCGCAACGCTCCCAGAGCGTGATCACCTCTTCAAAATCTTCCTGGCGGAAGGCGCGGATTTCCATCTTCTTTACCTTGCAAATAAGCACAATTCGCTGATTATCACGCATTCGCCGCCGCGTGCAACCCCGGTTAGCGCCGCCCTGAACAAAAACCGGCGTTTTTTCTGTTAGCAACCTGACATACAAAGTAAAGAGCTGAAAGGGTTCCGCCCTCGCGGCAGGCAAACTGTTACGATATAACACTGGGCACACATTTCGCTAATGGACCAGCCCATGCCTACACTCTCTCTGCTTAAGCGTCTAACCAACCGGCGCCAGCTGCTGCTCTCCGGCCTGGCACTGGCCGTGCTCTCCCCACGCGCGATTCAGGCGAAAGAGGAGACTGCACCGCTGCGTGCCAGCCCGCGTCACGCTCAGCCTGCCCCGCCGCAGAAAAACGGCAAACGCATTGTGATGATCGATCCCGGTCACGGCGGCATCGATTCCGGCGCCGTCGGCAGCGAAGGCTCGGAAGAGAAGCATGTCGTGCTGGCGATTGCGAATCAGGTGCGCGCGCTGCTGCAGGCGCATCCACGCATTGAAGTGCGACTGACGCGCGACAGCGACCATTTTATTCCGCTCTACCAGCGCGTTGAGATTGCCCACCAGCACGGTGCGAACCTGTTTATGTCGATTCACGCCGACGGCTTTACCAGCCCGGAAGCCAGCGGCGCCTCGGTGTTCGCCCTCTCGAATCGTGGCGCCAGCAGCGCCATGGCGCGCTACCTCTCCGATAAAGAGAACGCGGCGGACAAAGTGAGCGGCGCGAAAGTCGAGGAGCAGGATCACTACCTTAACCAGATCCTGTTCGATCTGGTGCAGACCGACACCATCCGCAACAGTCTGACGCTAGGCAAACATGTGCTGGATCAGATCCGCCCGGTGCATCGACTGCACAGCGAACACACTGAGCAGGCGGCGTTCGCCGTGCTGAAATCGCCGTCCATTCCCTCGGTGCTGGTAGAGACCTCTTTTATTACCAACCCGCGCGAAGAGCAGCTGCTCGGCACTGACGCCTTCCGCCATAAAATCGCGACGGCGATCGCCAGCGGCATTACGCGCTACTTTGATGAGTACGATCGCCGCAATGGTCAGGTATAATCGCGCCACTTTTTTGCAATGAGTCCGAAGCCATGCCCGATATTTCCCGCGTTAAAGCCTTTCTGCTGCACCTGCAGGAGACAATCTGTAATCAACTGGCGGCCGCTGACGGCGGCGCGCAGTTTATTGAAGACAGCTGGCAGCGTCCGGGGGGCGGCGGCGGACGCAGCCGCGTGCTGCGCGACGGCGCGGTGTTTGAGCAGGCAGGCGTGAACTTTTCCCACGTGCACGGCGATCAAATGCCCGCGTCGGCGACGGCGCACCGTCCCGAGCTGGCGGGCCGCAGCTTTCAGGCGATGGGCGTGTCGCTGGTGATCCATCCGCACAGTCCCTATGTGCCGACCAGTCACGCCAACGTGCGCTTTTTTATCGCCGAAAAGCCGGGCGCCGATCCGGTGTGGTGGTTCGGCGGCGGTTTCGATCTGACCCCCTACTACGGCTTCGAGGAGGATGCGGTGCACTGGCATCAGACCGCCTTCGATCTCTGCCAGCCGTTTGGCGACGAGGTCTATCCACGCTACAAAAAATGGTGCGACGACTACTTCTATCTGAAGCACCGCGACGAGCAGCGCGGCATCGGCGGCCTTTTCTTCGACGATCTCAACGCGCCGGACTTCGACACCAGCTTCGCCTTTATGCAGGCGGTAGGAAACGGCTTCCTCGACGGCTATCTGCCGATCGTCGAGCGCCGCAAAGCGCTGCCCTGGGGCGAGCGCGAGCGTCAGTTTCAGCTCTATCGCCGCGGACGCTACGTCGAGTTCAACCTGGTGTGGGATCGCGGCACCCTGTTCGGCCTGCAGACCGGTGGCCGCACCGAATCGATCCTGATGTCGATGCCGCCGCTGGTGCGCTGGGAGTATGACTACCAGCCCGCGCCCGACTCGCCGGAAGCCGCGCTGACGCGCGACTTTTTACCGGTGCGCGACTGGCTATAACGGCGCGGTTTGCGCCTCGACCACCGCCAGCGCCACCATATTCACAATGCGCCTGACCGACGCGATGCGCGTCAGCACATGCACCGGCTTGCTGATGCCCATCAGCACCGGGCCGACGGTGACGCCTTCCGAACTGGAGACGCGTAGTAGGTTGTAACTAATGCGCGCCGCTTCTACATTAGGCATGATCAGCAGGTTCGCCGCCCCTTTCAGCGGGCTGTCAGGCATCAGCTCGCGGCGAACGCTCTCTACCAGCGCCGCGTCGCCGTGCATCTCGCCATCCACTTCCAGTTCCGGCGCGCGGCGCTGAATAATCGCCAGCGCCTCGCGCATCTTGCGCGCCCCTGGCGCATTTGAGGTACCGAAGCTGGAGTGTGACAGCAGCGCGACGCGCGGCTCGATGCCGAAGCGACGCACCGTTTCCGCCGCCAGCAGCGTCAGATCGGCCAGCTGTTCCGGCGTGGGATCGTCGTTGACGTAGGTGTCGGTAATAAAGGTGTTGCCGCTGGGCAGCAGCAGCGCGTTCATCGCGCCCGCGACCTTAACGTCGTCGCGCAGGCCGAACACCTTCTCCACCACGTCATAGTGCTCATGGTAGTCGCCGATGGTGCCGCAGATTAGCGCGTCCGCCTCGCCGCGATGCACCATGATGGCACCGATCAGCGTTGGATTGCCGATCACCGCGCGCTGCGCCTGCTCGGGCGTCACGCCGCGCCGCTTCATCATCTGGTAATACTCGTTCCAGTACGCCTTGAAGCGCGGATCCGATTCGTTGTTGACCACGTCGAAATCCTTGCCCGCCTCGATCTTCAGCCCCTGCTTCTGCAAACGCATCGCGATAACATTGGGACGCCCTATCAGGATCGGCCGCGCCAGGCCCAGCGTCACCAGCTCCTGCGTGGCGTGCAGCACCCGCACCTCCTCGCCTTCCGCCAGCACCACGCGCTTTGGCGCCTTGCGCGCCTGGGAGAAGATCGGCTTCATAAACAGGTTGGTTTTATAGACAAACTCGGCCAGCTTCTCGCGGTAGGCGTCGAAATCCTCAACGGGCCGGGTCGCCACGCCCGACGCCATGGCGGCGCGCGCCACCGCCGGCGCGATCTGCACAATCAGGCGCGGATCGAAAGGTTTAGGTATCAGATACTCCGGTCCGAAGCTGAGATCCTGGTCGTCATAGGCGGAGGCGACCACATCGCTCTGCTCCGCCTGCGCCAGCGCGGCAATGGCGTGCACCGCCGCCAGCTTCATCTCTTCGTTAATCGTGGTCGCCCCGACGTCGAGCGCGCCGCGAAAAATAAACGGGAAGCAGAGCACATTATTGACCTGGTTAGGAAAGTCGGAGCGGCCGGTGCAGATGATGGCGTCGGGGCGCACCGCCTTCGCCAGCGGCGGCATAATTTCCGGCTCCGGGTTGGCCAGCGCCAGGATCAGCGGATCGCGCGCCATCTTTTGCACCATTTCCGGCGTCAGCACGCGCGGCCCCGAGCAGCCGAGAAAGATATCGGCGTTTTCCATCACCTCTTCCAGCCTGCGCGCACCGCTGTCTTCGACGGCATAGGCGCACTTGGTGGGCGTCATATCCGCTTCGCGATCGCGGTAGATTACCCCTTTTGAATCGCACACCACGATGTTGCGCTTCTGCATGCCGAGCGCCACCAGCAGGTTCAGGCAGGCGATCGCCGAGGCGCCCGCGCCAGAAACCACCAGCCGCACCTCGCCAATCGCTTTCCCGACAATGCGCAGCCCGTTGAGCACGGCGGCGGTGCAGATAATCGCCGTGCCGTGCTGGTCGTCGTGAAATACCGGAATCTTCATACGCTGGCGCAGCTGCTGCTCGATATAGAAGCACTCCGGCGCTTTGATATCCTCCAGGTTGATGCCGCCGAAGGTGGGCTCCAGCGCGGCGATAACCTCGATTAGCCGATCGGGATCCTGCTCGTCGATCTCAATATCAAAGACGTCGATGCCGGCAAACTTCTTGAACAGCACCCCTTTGCCCTCCATCACCGGCTTGCCTGCCAGCGCGCCGATATTGCCGAGCCCCAGCACCGCGGTGCCGTTGGAGATTACCGCCACCAGATTGCCGCGCGCGGTGTATTTATGCGCCGCCAGCGGATCCTGCGCAATTTCCAGACAGGGCGCCGCCACGCCGGGAGAATAGGCCAGCGCCAGATCGCGCTGGGTGGCGAGAGGTTTGGTAGGGGAAACCTGGATTTTGCCCGGGGTGGGAAACTGATGAAAATCCAGCGCGCTCTGCTTGAGTTGGTCGTCCATTGTCGGTTCCTTTTTCAGCTTCGGTGCGCTGGCAGTATAAAAGGCCGGCTGAAAGGAAAACGTTGGGGCGATCGCGATAAGGCAGTTCGCTGCGTAAAGGCGACGCAGGGCGGAAAGTGCGGTTAACCCGGCAGAACTCGTCAGTTCTGCTAACCTTTGTGATGCGCGATTTTCGCCCCCCGGCTCGCTGACAGGATGTTGCAGCACGCTCTCCCTGTTTGACATCACGCTATTTTCGCCGCGCGGGGCCCCGATGAGTTCAACCCATCGCAATAATCAGAAAAAGAGTATTTTCATCATCGAACGCCTGATGCACTGTGTTGCAGGGTGAAATCATTTGCAATAAAGAATTGCTCATCAAGGAGTTAAAAGATGAACCAGCTAGAGGCACTAAAACAGTTCACCACCGTCGTGGCGGACAGCGGCGATATCGAATCCATTCGCAACTACCATCCTGAAGATGCGACCACCAACCCTTCCCTGATCCTGAAAGCGGCCGGCCTCGAAGGCTACAAGCACCTGATCGACGACGCTATCGACTATGCGAAAAAGCAGGGCGGCAGCAAAGAGACGCAGATTATCAACGCCAGCGATAAAGTCGCCATTAACCTCGGTATGGAGATCCTGAAAAGCGTACCGGGCCGTGTTTCGACCGAAGTAGATGCGCGCCTCTCTTTCGATCGTGGCATGTGCGTGACCAAAGCGGAAAAACTGGTTCGCCTGTATGAAGAGCACGGCATCGACCGCTCGCGCATTCTGATCAAGCTGGCCTCCACCTGGGAAGGCATCAAGGCGGCCGAGGAGCTGGAGAAAAACGGCATCCACTGCAACCTGACGCTGCTCTTCTCTTTCGCCCAGGCACGCGCCTGCGCCGAAGCGGGCGTCTTCCTGATTTCGCCGTTCGTTGGCCGTATCTACGACTGGTACAACAGCCGCAAGCCGCTTGACCCGTATGTGGTTGACGAAGATCCCGGCGTGAAATCGGTGCGTCGCATCTACGACTACTACAAAAAGCACCGCTACAGCACCATCATCATGGGCGCAAGCTTCCGTAAAGTTGAGCAGATCATCGCGCTAGCGGGCTGCGACCGCCTGACCATCTCTCCGAACCTGCTGGAAGAGCTGCAGAACAGCGACGCGCCGGTTGAGCGCAAGCTGGAACCGTCAACCGAAGGTTTCCATCAGCCTGCGCCGCTCTCCGAAGCGGAGTTCCGCTGGGAGCATAACCAAGATCCGATGGCGGTAGAAAAACTTTCCGACGGCATCCGTCAGTTTGCCGTCGATCAGCAGAAACTCGAAGACGTGCTGGCCGCTCGCCTGTAGTTTTTGCCTGTTTAATATTGTCGGGCGGGTCTCCCGCCCGCACTTCTGCTCAACGAAGGGAGAACCCTATGTCATCACGCAGAGAGCTGGCGAACGCGATTCGTGCGTTAAGTATGGATGCGGTACAAAAAGCGAACTCAGGTCACCCGGGCATGCCGATGGGCATGGCGGATATCGCCGAAGTGCTGTGGCGCGACTACCTGAAACATAACCCGACTAACCCTGCATGGGCAGACCGCGACCGTTTTATTCTCTCCAACGGTCACGGCTCGATGCTGCTCTATAGCCTGCTGCACCTCACCGGCTACGATTTGCCGATGGAAGAGCTGAAGAACTTCCGTCAGCTGCACTCTAAAACGCCGGGCCACCCGGAAATCGGCTATACGCCGGGCGTCGAAACCACCACAGGTCCGCTGGGACAGGGGCTGGCCAACGCCGTGGGGCTGGCGATCGCCGAGCGCACGCTGGGCGCGCAGTTTAACCGTCCGGGTCACGATATCGTCGACCACTTTACCTATGTGTTTATGGGCGACGGCTGCCTGATGGAGGGGATCTCCCACGAAGTCTGCTCGCTGGCGGGCACGCTCGGCCTCGGCAAGCTGATCGGCTTCTATGATCATAACGGCATCTCTATCGACGGCGAAACCGAAGGCTGGTTTACCGACGATACCCATAAGCGTTTTGAAGCCTACAACTGGCACGTTGTCGGCGAGATCGACGGCCACGACGCCGAGGCGGTGAGCCGCGCGATTAAAGAGGCGCAGAGCGTCACCGACAAGCCGTCGCTGATTATCTGCCGCACCGTTATCGGTTTCGGTTCGCCGAACAAAGCCGGTAAAGAGGAGTCGCACGGCGCGGCGCTGGGCGACGCGGAAGTGGCGCTGGCGCGTAAAGAGCTGGGCTGGACCTCGCCGCCGTTTGAAATCCCGCAGGAGATTTATCAGCAGTGGGACGCCAAAGAGGCCGGTGCCGAGCGCGAGCGCGCCTGGAACGACAAGCTGGCCGCTTATAAGCAGGCGCATCCCGAGCTGGCTGAAGAGTACCAGCGCCGCATGAACGGCGAAATGCCGTCAACGTGGGAGAGTGAAACCCACAAGTTCATTACCGACCTGCAGGCTAACCCGCAGAAAATCGCCAGCCGTAAAGCGTCGCAAAATACGCTGGAGCATATCGGCTCGCTGCTGCCCGAGCTGCTGGGCGGATCGGCGGACCTCGCGCCGAGCAACCTTACCATCTGGTCAGGGTCGAAGCCGATTAAAGAAGATGCGGCGGGCAACTATATTCACTACGGCGTACGCGAGTTCGGTATGACCGCCATCGCCAACGGCATCGCCCATCACGGCGGCTTTGTGCCCTACACCGCCACCTTCCTGATGTTTGTGGAGTATGCGCGCAACGCCGCGCGTATGGCGGCGCTGATGAAAGCGCGGCAGATTATGGTCTATACCCATGACTCCATCGGCCTGGGCGAAGATGGTCCGACGCACCAGCCGGTGGAACAGCTCGCCAGCCTGCGCCTGACGCCGAACTTTAGCACCTGGCGTCCCTGCGACCAGGTTGAGACGGCGGTGGCGTGGAAAGCCGCCATTGAACGCCATCACGGCCCAACCGCGCTGATCCTGTCGCGCCAGAACCTGCTGCAGCCGGAACGCAGTGCGGCGCAGATTGAGAATATCGCGCGCGGCGGCTACGTGCTGAAGGAGTGCGACGGCACGCCGGATATTATCCTGATTGCCACCGGCTCCGAAGTGGAGATCACGCTGGGCGCGGCGGAGAAGCTGACGGCCGACGGCCATAAAGTGCGCGTGGTGTCGCTGCCGAGCACCGACGTGTTCGACAAGCAGGATATCGCTTATCGCGAATCGGTGCTGCCGTCGACGGTGCGCGCGCGCGTCGCGGTTGAGGCGGGCATCGCCGACTACTGGTACAAATATGTCGGCATCGACGGCAAAATCGTCGGCATGACCACCTTTGGCGAATCCGCGCCGGCAGGCAAACTCTTCCCTGCCTTTGGCTTCACCGTGGAAAATGTGGTGGCGCAGGCGGAGTCGTTACTCAAGCCAGCGTAATGCTTCAGGCCCTTCCTCCTCTGCGGGAAGGGCCGCTCTCTCTCACAGCCTGAAACAGAAAAAAATCCCTTTCGCCCCCTTCACCGCTTGCATAAACCCATTACTATAGGATCTTTCCTTTATCCCTATCGCTGGATGCTTTTCCGTTGAAAAAACGTACACCCTGGTTACTCGCCTTAATGGTTTCGCTGATGCCATTCGCAGGCAAGGCGCAGATCGCGCCCGATCCGCTGCTCTCGTCCCAGATCGTCGATCGCTACGCTGAACACATTTTTTACGGCAGCGGGGCCACCGGCATGGCGCTGGTCGCTATCGATGGCAACCAGCGGGTTTTCGCCAGCTTTGGCGAAACGCGCCCTGGTAATAACGTGCGGCCGCAGAAAGATTCTCTGATCCGCATCGCCTCGCTCAGTAAGCTGCTAACCAGCGAAGTGATGGTGAAGATGGCGGAGCGCGGGCAAATTCGCCTTGACGATCCGCTGAGCAAATATGCACCGGCGGGCGCGCGCGTGCCGAGCTACGCCGGACAGCCGATTCGCCTGATCAACCTGTCCACCCACACCAGCGGCCTGCCGCGCGAGCAGCCCGGCGGCAAGCCGCATCGCCCGGTGTTTGTCTGGCCGACGCGCAGCGACCGCTGGCAGTGGCTGGCCGGCGCGAAGCTAAAAGCCGCGCCAGGCACCGACGCCTCCTATTCAAATCTGGGCTACGACCTGCTGGGCGATGCGCTGGCGCGCGCCGCCGGCATGCCCTACCCGGCACTGCTCCAGCAGCTGATCACCCGCCCGCTCGGCATGAAAGACACCACCTTTACGCCGTCGCCTGAACAGTGCGATCGCCTGATGGTGGCGGAGAAAGGCGCCAGCCCCTGCAACAATACGCTGGCGGCGATCGGCAGCGGCGGCGTCTACTCGACGCCGGACGATATGGGCCGCTGGATGCAGCAGTTCCTCGACTCCGCCATCAGCCCGCGTTCGCCGCAGGTGGATCGTATGCAGACGCTGATCTATCGCCGCGATCAGCTGGCGAAGGTAGAAGGCATGGACGTGCCGGGCAGAGCCGACGCGATTGGCATGGGCTGGGTCTATATGGGGCCGAAAAACGGTCGCCCCGGCATTATTCAGAAAACCGGCGGCGGCGGCGGCTTCATCACCTACATGGCGATGGTGCCGCAGAATAACGTCGGGGTCTTTGTGGTGGTCACCCGCTCGCCGCTGACGCGCTTTACCGCCATGAGCGACGGCGTTAACGATATGCTGGCGGAGCTGGTCGGCAACCAGAACGGCTCGCCGATGATGGTGCAGGCGATTCGCTAAGGCGCAGGCGGCGGCTGAGAGACCCACAGGGTTGGCCAGTCGTCGCTGCTGTGCCAGGCATCGCAGGTAGACTCTTCGGCATATTCCGCCAGCGTGAAGTCGGTGCCGTTAAAGCGCCAGCGCGTGGCGGCACCGCAGTCGCCCAGCCCGCGTCCTTTGCTGAAGGTGTAGAGCTGGCCGGTACTGGCGTCATAGTCGGCGTTGATCAGCTCCAGCTGACGTTCGCCGCGCGGCGGCGTAAACGGCAGCGTCAGGGTGATGCCGCGTGCGACATAGGGTGCGGCGCGCGTCACTTCGAACGCCAGATCGATCACGTTATAGGCGCCCATCTCGCAGCTCACCATCAGCAGCGCTTTGCTGTCGGTCAGCGGCGCAACGTTGACTTCGCGCCGCATCGGGTCGAGCGAGCAGGCGTCGCTGTTAAGCCGCCAGGTACCGTAATCGAGCAGCCCGCTGGTTTCCTCGCGCGTCAGTGCGGCAGGCGGCGCGCCCATCTCGGGCAGCTGCGGCAGCGGCGGCTGGGGCGGCACATCCCACAGCGCGCGCGAACCGCGTTTTATCCATGCGCTCATGCCGTTGACCCTGCCCTGCACGTCGTCCACCAGCAGCAGCGCCGCTTTCAGACCATGCAGCGAAATAGCCGCCTGTCCGTTATAGGTGAGCTGGATCGCGTCCGCGTCGAGAATTTGCGCAAGAAATTCGTCAATGGCGATAGCGTTGCTGGTGGCGAGGTGATGCGGCTCGACCGTCCAGTGTTTGAAGTCGGGACGGAGACGGCGCTGATCGAGCAGTAAATTATCCTGCAGCGGCCCGCCGGGCAGCTCGCCGCTGTAGGCGCTGCCGTAGTCGATACGCAGCAGCGGGCGATCGTTGACGCCAGCATGGCGCGCGATAGTCATGACCAGTCCTTTGTCGCCGGGTATATTACGCGCCACGCAGAACGCGGCGTTATTGCAGGTCACCTGCCAGTCGGAAAATGACTTTTGCAGTGGATCGGCTTTAACGCAGGCAATGAAAAAGAATGGCAATACCAGCAGTGACTTCGTCCAGGTCGGCATCAGGAAAAACGGTCCCCAAAATCTCAGAGTGGAGATGATAGCGCAACGGTCGGACATCGGGTGGACCTAAACTGTGACCACCTCCGGAAAGCGCACTTAACTGCTGAAAAAGCATACGATAATGCGATACGGCGCCACAGAAATCACCATTTTCATCATCAAGAGCGCACGGATTTATCTCAATCGGATTTATCGGACAATGCGCGTCGCCCTGCCCCACGCGTCATCTCCCTCCTCAGGCCCTGAGCCAGCCCGCCAGCTGGGCATGCTGCAGCAGCATAATGGTTTTGCCATCCCGGATACGGCCATCCTTCACCATCGCCAGCGCCTCCGGGAAAGGGATTTCCAGCACGTCGATATCCTCATCCTCTACGCCGCCGCCGGCGTTATCGCGCAGCGACTCGTTATATTCGGCGGCGAAAAAGTGAATCAGCTCGGTGACGCCGCCTGGCGACATATAGGCTTCATAGAGTTTTTCTACCTCGCCCACCGCATAGCCCGTCTCTTCAATCGCCTCTTTGCGAATGCAGACTTCCGGCGTGTCGTTATCCAGCAGCCCGGCGCAGGCCTCAATCAGCATGCCGCTGGCGTTGCCGTTGACGTAAGTGGCGATACGAAACTGGCGGATCAGCACGACGCTGTTTTTCTCGCGGTTATAGAGCAGGATAGTGGCGCCGTTGCCACGGTCATACACTTCGCGCTTGTGGCGCACCATCTCGCCGCTTTTGGTGGCGAGCTCGTAGGTGAAATTGCGCAGGATAAAGTAGTTTTCGGAGAGAAGTTTGTCTTTGATGATATTGATCTTGAACGACATGATGGCTCCACTGCCGATTTAGGGGAGCCTGCCATCATAGGGGGAAGCGCGCGGGAAAACTATAAGCGGCGGGAATAAAAAAGCCTGCCGCTAGCGGGCAGGCTTTTCAGCACGGACGTCTGCGCTTAGCGCGCGGCGTCATCCGCCAGCGCGTGCGGCTTTTCGTCGTGCAGGTCATCGTGCTCGGTCTGCGCGACCGCGGCCACGCGCTTGCGCACGCCGAACCAGCCCAGCACCAGAATCACCGCCAGAACCGGGATAGCAGCGATGGTGTAGGTGCCGTTCGGGTAATCGAACGCCATCAGCACCAGCACGCTCAGCAGGAACAGCAGCGTCAGCCAGGAGGTGACCGGCGCGCCCGGCAGCTTAAAGCTGACGTCGTCTGCTTTGCCTTCCTTGATCGCTTTGCGCAGACGCATCTGGCAGATCACAATAAAGCCCCATGAGGCGATAATGCCCAGCGATGCGACGTTCAGCACGATCTCGAAGACCTGCGAAGGCACGTAGTAGTTGAGCACCACGCCGATGACATAGACCGCGATGGTGACCAGAATACCGGCGTAAGGCACCTGCTGGCCGTTCATTTTCGCCATGAACTTCGGCGCCGAACCGCCCATCGCCATCGAACGCAGAATACGGCCGGTAGAGTAGAGGCCGGAATTCAGACTGGAGAGCGCCGCGCTCAGCACCACGATGTTCATGATGCTGCCGATGTAAGGCACGCCCAGCTTCGAGAAGAAGGTCACGAACGGGCTCTGGCCTGCCTGATAGGCGTTCCACGGCAGCAGCAGCACCAGCAGCACCACCGAACCGACGTAAAACAGGCCGATTCGCCAAATCACGCTGTTGATCGCTTTCGGCAGCATGGTTTCCGGATCTTTACACTCGCCTGCGGCGGTGCCCACCAGTTCGATAGACGCGAAGGCGAACACCACGCCCTGCACCAGCACCAGCGCCGGCAGCAGACCGTGCGGGAACAGGCCGCCGTTGTCGGTCACTAAGTGAAAGCCGGTGGCGTTGCCGTCCAGCGGTTTGCCGGTGCCGAGAAACACCACGCCCACGACCAGGAAGATGGCGATCGCCAGCACTTTCACCAGCGCGAACCAGAACTCCATCTCAGCAAACCACTTCACACCGATCATGTTCATGGTGCCGACAATGGCCAGCGCGCCGAGCGCGAAGACCCACTGCGGCACCTCGCCGAACGCGCCCCAGTAGTGCATATAGAGCGCGACGGCGGTGATGTCGACAATGCCGGTCATCGCCCAGTTGACGAAGTACATCCAGCCCGCAACGTAGGCCGCTTTTTCTCCAAGGAATTCGCGCGCGTAAGAAACGAAGCTGCCGCTGGAAGGACGGTGGAGCACCAGTTCGCCTAGCGCCCGCAGAATAAAGAACGAGAAGATGCCGCACACCAGATAGATTAACGCCAGCGCCGGTCCCGCCGCCTGCAGCCGTCCGCCTGCGCCGAGGAACAGGCCGGTGCCGATGGCGCCACCGATGGCAATCATCTGCACGTGACGATTGCCCATCGCCTTGTGGTAGCCGGTGTCATGTGAGTTCAGCCAGCGTCTTTTCGCAGCACGCATTTCGGCTGCGGTTTTCTTAGTAGATTTCATAGCCTTCCTGTTTGTCCTGACCATCAATCACGGCGATCACAAACGATTGCGTACGCCATGCGAAATGGGGTAATCACCCTGTTATCTGCCTGTGAGTTATTAGTAAAAAGGCAGGGGAAATCACGGCGATGAATCCTACCCGTTCTGCGTGAACGAAGCAAAAGATACCGGCGAGGCGCACAAAGTGTTTTGTAATAATCGGGTTTATTGCACAAAAAAACCGGCCACTGGCAGGCCGGTAAAAGCTACAGGGATGGAAGGGTATGGCTGAGGGTTAGCGATAAATCTCTGCGGTGCCGCGCCACAGGCTGGAGTCGCCCGGGTTTTCGACGCCGATAACGCGGTAGTGGCTGGCGCCCATCTCTTCTGCTTTTTGCGACAGCTGACGCGTGGCGTCATCCAGCGAGCCGCGCGCGTTGGAAACGGAAACGCTGCCGAGGCTTTGCAGACCCTGCGCCTGGTCCTGATCGACCGGCGTGGCCGCCAGCGTAGTGAACGAAGCGGTTGCCAACAGGGCGCCGGCCAGAATAACAATACCTTTTTTCATAGCATGCTCCTTCGAGGGGGTTGCAGGTGGCTCGTTTAATTCTGTTTAGAATTATTAGCGCCGTAATGAAAATCTACATCTGGCCGATGTAAACCTGTCTGCTTTTTAAAACGCTGCTTCGCATGCTCTCCTGGGTTATGTCAGCAGAGTTCATTTTTTGTGCAGCCTGTAACCCAGCGTGTCGATTTCTGTATGACCCTGGCAGCTTTTTCTCCTCTCCTTTATAATGCCCGCACCAAAAACAGGGATATTGCCGTGATAGTAAAACGTTCCGTGACCCGCAGTATCGCCCAGGCGCTAAGCGCCATTGTGCTACTGGCGCTGCTGACCACCGGGCTGGCGCTGATGACCCTCTCCAGCAGCCTGCGCGACGCCGAGGCGATCAACCTGGCGGGTTCGCTACGCATGCAGAGTTACCGGCTGGCCTGGGACAGCGCCAGCGCACCGCAGCAGCTTGGACTGCATCTGCTGGAATATGAAGAGACGCTCAATAAACCTGCGCTGCGCGACCTCGATCGTCCCTGGGTACCGCAGGAGGTCGTTAACCGCTATCGCCATCTGCGTACCGCCTGGCCCGTGCTGCAACAGCAGCTTCAGCGCGGCGAGGCAGCGCTTTATCAACAGCAGGTGGCGAACTACGTCGGCGAGATCGATCGTTTTGTCATGGGGCTACAGCGCTACAGCGAAAGAAAAATGGAGCTGGTGGCGGCCAGCAGCCTGCTGGGCGTGGTATTGATTGTGGCGCTGGCGCTGGGCACGATTCGCTTCAGCCGTCGTCAGGTAGTGCGTCCGCTTAATGCGCTGGTCACCGCCAGTCGCTACGTTGAAAGCGGCAACTTCGCTTTTCCGCCGCTGGTGGTAGAGCAGAATAATGAACTGGGGGTGCTGGCACAGACCTTTAGCGCCATGGCGGCGCGCCTGCATTCGCATCATCAGGCGCTGGCCAGCGCGGTAGAAGAGAAGACGCGCGATTTACAGGAGGCAAACCGCACGCTGTCACTGCTGTATGAAAGCTCGCAGATGCTGACCGCCCGACCGCTTAATGCGGCGCTGTTTGAAAGCGTGATGGCGCAGGTGCGCGAGCGCGAAAACCTGCGCGCGCTGGTGCTGGAGAGCGAGCATGGCCGCTTCAGCGTCGGAGAAAGCGACGCGGCGCTAAGCTGGCATGGCGTCACGCTGCAGCAGGATGATGAACAGGCCGGCGCGCTGCGCTGGCAAAGCGATCGGCCGCGGCCGCGTCAGGCATTAATGCAGAGCCTGGGCAATATGCTGTCGCGCGCCGTCTGGATCTGGCAGACGCAGAAGCAGGTGCAGCAGATGCTGTTAATCGAAGAGCGCGCCACTATCGCCCGCGAGCTGCACGACTCCCTGGCGCAGGCGCTCTCTTTTATGCGTATTCAGTTTACGCTGCTGCGCCGTACGCTCGGCCCCGCCAGCGCGGAGGCGCAAAGCATTATCGCCGACATCGACCGCACGCTTTCCGACGCCTATCGCCAGCTGCGCGAACTGCTGGCGACCTTCCGCCTGACCATTGAGCAGGCCGATCTGGTGGCGGCGATGCAGGCGATGATCGCTTCGTTGCAGGAGCAGGTTACGGCTAAAATTAGCTTCAGCTTCCAGCCTGGGCTGGAAACGCTGGAGGCGCAGCAGCAGGTTCATCTGCTGCAGATTGCCCGTGAGGCGGTGTTGAACGCCATTCGCCACGCCGATGCCGCCACCATCAGCGTACGCTATGAACGCAATGCGGAAGGTGAGCATTTACTTACGGTGACGGATGACGGCGTTGGCATCGCCAGCACCGAGGAGCCGCAGGGCCACTACGGCCTGACCACTATGTCGGAGCGCGCCGCGCGGCTGGCGGGCGAGCTTAAAATTCAGGCGCAGGCGCGCGGCACGCAGGTCGCGCTGCGTTTTCCGCCGCGGCCCGCCGCGCCGCTGACGTAACGAGCATCGCGTTGAGGCGCAACGCTTCTTATCAACCTTTTCAGACGCGCGTTTTCGCGTTTTCGCCGGGAGTCAATATGCAACAATCTACGCTGACGGTCATGATTGTCGACGACCATCCGCTAATGCGCCGCGGTATTCGCCAGCTGCTGGCGCTGGAGCCTCGGCTGGAGGTCATTGCCGAAGCGAACAACGGCACCGAAGCGCTGGCCGAGGCGCGTCGCCTGGCGCCAGATATCATCCTGCTCGATCTCAATATGAAGGGCATGTCGGGACTCGATACGCTGAAGGCGCTGCGCCATGAAGGGATCAGTTCGCGCATTTTGATCTTTACCGTGTCCGATGCGCGCAGCGATATCGATGCGATGGTCGATGCCGGCGCGGACGGCTATCTGCTCAAAGACAGCGATCCGGAACTGCTGCCCGGTCAAATTCTGCAGGCGGCAAGCGGCGAGAAAATTTTCAGCGACGCGGTGCGCGATTATCTCGCCACGCGCCAGCACAGCGCCAGTCCGTTTCGCCAGCTCACCGAGCGCGAGCGCGATGTGCTGCAGGAGGTAGCGCGCGGCCTGTCGAATAAAGAGATCGCCGCCGCGCTGCATATCTCGGAAGAGACGGTAAAAGTGCATATCCGCAATCTGCTGAAAAAACTCGACGTGCGCTCGCGCGTTGCCGCAACCGTCATGTGGCTGGAAAACCGCCATAGCTGACCTGACAGGGGTTTTACACTTTCTCCACATTTTCTCCACGATTTCCTAATTTGCAGCACGTAGAGTAAGTTTCAGCGAAAGAGTGACTTTTCCCTGCCCGCACGGCCCGCGTAAAGCGCGGGCCGCATTCAGATAATAAACGTGAAACGCTGCTGAGGAGTGTCGATTCGATGTCGAATTTTTTCATCGACCGTCCCGTTTTTGCCTGGGTGCTGGCGATTTTAATCAGCCTGTGCGGCACGCTGGCGATTATTTCCCTGCCCATTGAGCAGTATCCCGACCTGGCGCCCCCAAACGTGCGTATCACCGCCAGCTATCCTGGCGCCTCGGCCGAAACGCTGGAAAACACCGTCACGCAGGTTATCGAGCAGAACATGACCGGTATCGACAATCTGATGTATATGTCGTCCAACAGCAGCAATACCGGCCAGGCGCAGATCACCCTCACCTTCTCGGCCGGTACCAACCCCGACGAAGCGCGCCAGCAGGTGCAGAACCAGCTGCAGTCGGCGCTGCGCAAGCTGCCGCAGGCGGTGCAGTCGCAGGGCGTGACGGTCAATAAAACCGGCGACAGCAATATCCTGATGATCGCCTTCGTCTCTACCGACGGCAGCATGGATAAACAGGATATTGCCGACTACGTCGCCAGTAATATTCAGGATCCGCTGAGCCGCATCGACGGTGTCGGCCAGGTCGACGCTTACGGCTCGCAGTATGCGATGCGTATCTGGCTCGATCCCGCCAGGCTTATTGCTTACTCGCTGACCACCGACGACGTGGTAAGCGCCATTGAGGCGCAAAACGCGCAGGTCGCCGTCGGTCAGGTCGGCGGCCTGCCCTCGGTGGACAAGCAGGCGCTGAACGCCACGGTCAACGCGCAGTCGCTGCTGCAGACGCCGGAACAGTTCAAGGCCATTACCCTGAAGACCAATCCCGACGGCTCGGTGGTGACGCTGAGCGACGTGGCGCAGGTGGCGCTGGGCGCGGAGAAATATGATTACCTGAGCCGCTATAACGGCCAGCCAGCGTCGGGCCTGGGCATCAAGCTCGCCTCCGGCGCCAACGAGATGAACACCGATAAGCTGGTGCGTCAGCGCGTGGAAGAGCTGTCGCACTTTTTCCCGCACGGGCTGGAGGCCAAAATCGCCTATGAAACCACGCCCTTCGTCAAAGCCTCGATTACCGACGTGGTGAAAACCCTGCTGGAAGCGATCGTGCTGGTATTCGGCGTAATGTATCTGTTTATGCAGAATTTTCGCGCCACGCTGATCCCGACTATCGCCGTGCCGGTGGTGCTGCTCGGCACCTTTTCCGTGCTCTACGCCTGCGACTTCAGCATCAATACCCTTACCATGTTCGCTATGGTGCTTGCTATCGGCCTGCTGGTAGACGACGCCATCGTGGTGGTGGAGAACGTCGAGCGTATTATGAGCGAGGAAGGCCTCTCGCCGCGCGCGGCGACGCGTAAGTCGATGGGGCAAATTCAGGGCGCGCTGGTGGGGATCGCGCTGGTGCTGTCGGCGGTTTTCGTGCCGATGGCCTTCTTCGGCGGCACGGTCGGCGCGATCTACCGTCAGTTCTCCATTACCATCGTCTCGGCGATGGTGCTGTCGGTGCTGGTGGCGATGATCCTGACGCCTGCCCTGTGCGCCACGCTGCTGAAGCCGCTGGCGCAGGGAGAACATCACGGCCGCCGCGGCTTTTTCGGCTGGTTCAACCGCCACTTCAACCGCAACGCCGACCGCTACGAGCGCGGCGTCGCGCGCATTCTGCGCAAAGGCGGTCGCTGGCTGCTGCTCTACCTTGCGATTATCGGCCTGATGGCGTTTCTGTTTATCCGTCTGCCCACCTCGTTTCTGCCGCTTGAGGATCGCGGCGTTTTTCTGACGCAGGTGCAGCTGCCGCCGGGCGCAACGCTGCAGCAAACCTCCGACGTGGTGGCGAAGGTTGAGCGCTACTATATGACCCAGGAGAAAGAGAACGTGCTGTCAGTGTTCTCTACTATCGGCGCGGGACCGGGCGGCAACGGTCAGAACGTGGCGCGCCTGTTCGTGCGCCTGAAAGACTGGGAGGCGCGCCCCGGCGCGGATCGCACCTCTTTCGCCATTATCGAACGCGCCACCAAAGCCTTTCGCGATATTAAAGAGGGACGCGTTATCGCCAGCAGCCCACCCGCGATTACCGGCATGGGCAGCTCCTCTGGTTTTGATCTGGAGCTGCAGGATCACGCCGGCATCGGCCATACCCAGCTGATGGCGATGCGCGATAAGCTGCTGGAGATGGCAGAGGCGGATCCGGCGCTATCGCGTGTGCGCCACAACGGCCTGGACGACAGCCCGCAGCTGCAGATCGATGTCGATCAGCGTAAAGCGCAGGCGCTGGGCGTCTCGATCGACACCATCAACGATACTCTTACCACCGCGTGGGGCTCGACCTACGTTAACGACTTCCTTGACCGGGGACGGGTGAAAAAGGTCTACGTTCAGGCCGCGCCCGCTTTCCGCATGCTGCCGGACGACATCAATAAGTGGTACGTACGCAACAGCAGCGGCGGCATGGTGCCCTTCTCCGCCTTCGCCACCAGCCGCTGGGAGACCGGCTCGCCGCGCCTGGAGCGCTATAACGGCTACTCGTCGATTGAGATTGTCGGCGAGGCGGCGCAGGGCGTCAGCAGCGGCGCGGCGATGGACGCCATGGAGCGCCTGGTGGCGCAGCTGCCGCTCGGCGTCGGCTTCCAGTGGACCGGCGCCTCTTATCAGGAGCGGCTGTCGGGCTCGCAGGCGCCCGCGCTTTATGCGATTTCACTGCTGGTGGTGTTTCTCTGCCTGGCGGCGCTCTATGAGAGCTGGTCGATTCCCTTCTCGGTGATGCTGGTAGTGCCGCTCGGGGTGGTCGGTGCGCTGGTCGCCACCTGGCTGCGCGGGCTGGAGAACGACGTCTACTTCCAGGTGGGGCTGCTGACGGTGGTGGGCCTGTCGGCGAAGAACGCCATTCTGATTGTGGAGTTCGCCAACGAGATCAACAGCAAAGGCGGCGAACTGGTCGGGGCGACGCTCGCCGCCTCGCGTCAGCGTCTGCGCCCGATCCTGATGACCTCGCTGGCCTTTATCTTCGGCGTGCTGCCGATGGCCATCAGCGCGGGCGCCGGTTCCGGCAGCCAGCACGCGGTCGGCACCGGCGTGATGGGCGGCATGATCTCCGCTACCCTGCTGGCGATCTTCTTTGTGCCGCTGTTCTTCGTACTGGTGCGCCGCCGCTTTCCGCTCAAGGCGAAGCCGCATGACTGAGTGAAAAAGTAAAAGCAGCCACCGAAGTGGCTGCCTTATTGCTATGTGTGGTCAGAATCAGAGCAAGGGGGAGATGTCCTGCCTTTTCCGCCGCGTGTCACTTGTTGCGTAACATCGCCGCGATAAATTCTTTCCAGTTCCCCATTTCGGTGTCAATCATATAAACCCTCTCTTATTGTGTATTGTGCTGACGATTTTACGCATAAATTTTCGCCATGTGAATACGGTTACACCTGTTTTCATTATCGTCAGCGTCGATTAATTACTGTAGTTTTTCTTTCTGCTAGCTGACGCACATTTCAGCAACCTGTTATAAGTGCGAAAGAAAGTGGGGAAATATCTGGACCAGCCGGTCTGGATGCGCACTAAGATAATTCTTAACGTGATCATGATAAACTGTGTGACAATAACCATTAAAATGAAAGCGGTTACTAAGACAAATCCTAATGATTTTATTCCAGTTATTTATTCGCTTTTCTGTTTACACTGCTCAGCGCCCCGGCTCTCTGTGTTAAACTGGCCGCCTCATTTTCAGACGAGGAATCCTGATGACAGCGCAGTGGGTGATGTACGGCATAAAAAATTGCGACACCATAAAAAAAGCGCGCCGCTATTTAGAAGCCGCCGACATCAAGGTTGAATTCCATGACTACCGCGCCAGCGGGTTGAGCGATGCGCTGCTGTCACAGCTTATCGATCGGTCCGGCTATCAGACGCTGCTTAACACGCGCGGTACCACCTGGCGCAAGCTGACGGACGCTGAACGCGATGCCGTTGTTGATGCTGAGAGCGCTAAAGCGCTCATGCTGGCGCACCCCGCGGTCATCAAGCGGCCCGTACTGCGCGCGCCGGACGGCGCGCAGCTTGTCGGCTTCAGCGAAGCCGCTTACCAGGCGTTTATCCAGGAGAAGTTATAATATGTTCTGTCCTGTAATCGAACTGGCGCAGCAGCTTATCCGCCGCCCTTCGCTCAGCCCGGATGACGCGGGCTGTCAGGCGCTGCTGATTGCGCGTCTGCAGGCGATTGGCTTTCAGGTCGAGCCGATGCTTATCGACGACACGCTCAATTTCTGGGCGACGCGCGGTCAGGGCGAAACCCTGGCCTTCGCGGGCCATACCGACGTGGTGCCGCCGGGCGACGCCAGCCGCTGGATCAACCCTCCTTTCGAACCCACGATTCGCGACGGCATGCTGTTTGGCCGCGGTGCGGCGGACATGAAAGGTTCGCTGGCGGCGATGGTGGTGGCGGCGGAGCGCTTTGTCGCCGCGCACCCCAACCATAAAGGCCGCCTGGCGTTTTTGATCACCTCTGACGAAGAGGCGAGCGCCAAAAACGGTACGGTAAAAGTGGTCGAGCGTCTGATGGCGCGTAATGAGCGCGTGGATTACTGCCTGGTAGGCGAGCCGTCCAGTACCGAAGTGGTCGGCGACGTGGTGAAAAACGGCCGTCGCGGCTCGATGACCGCGAACCTGACCATCCACGGCGTGCAGGGTCATGTCGCCTATCCGCATCTGGCCGATAATCCGGTACATTGCGCCATGCCGGCGCTCAACGCGCTGGTCGCCACCGAGTGGGACAGCGGTAACGCCTTTTTCCCGCCCACCAGCATGCAGATTGCTAACGTGCAGGCGGGCACCGGCAGCAACAACGTCATCCCGGGCGAATTCTTCGTGCAGTTTAATTTCCGCTTCAGCACCGAACTCACCGATCAGATGATTAAAGATCGCGTGGCGGCGCTGCTCGACAGCTATCAGCTGCGCTATACGCTGGAGTGGAATGTGTCTGGTCAGCCCTTCCTGACCTCGCGCGGCAGGCTGGTCGACGCCGTTATCAGGGCGGTATCGCACTATAATGAAATTAAGCCGCAGCTATTGACCACTGGCGGCACCTCAGACGGGCGTTTTATCGCGCGGATGGGCGCGCAGGTGGTGGAGCTTGGCCCGGTGAATGCCACCATTCACAAAATCAATGAGTGCGTGAAGGCAGCCGATCTGCAGACGCTGAGCCGCATGTATCAGCGCATTATGGAACAGCTGGTCGCCTGATCGCGATCGAGAGGAGCAGGCAAATGGAATTTATTAAAGATTACTGGTGGATCCTTGTGATCCTGTTGCTGGTCGGCGTGTTGATGAACGTTTACAAAGATCTGAAACGTATCGATCATAAAAAATATATGGCGAACAAGCCCGACCTGCCGCCGCATCGCGATTTCAACGACAAATGGGACGATGACGACAACTGGCCGAAGAAGAAATAACCGGCTCTTTTCGTCGCGCCACCGTCCAGCAACGCCCTCGCCTGCGCGAGGGCGTTTTTACATCATCATGATGACGTCGTCGTCGCCGGGTTTCGCACCGCTTAGCGCCTCATCGAAATAGCGCTTCGGCACGGTGTAGTGCAGATGCTTCAGCGCCAGCGCCATGCTGCGGTCATCGACCGCGTGCGGCAGATCTTCAACGATATCGAGCGTCACGTCACCGCCCAGCGCGGTCAGCCGTTGTGCCGCCTGTTCGGCGTGCTGCACCGGTATCTGTTCGTCATACTCGCCGTGGATCAGATGGATAGTGGTGCGCGTCGATGCGTGCTCCGGCAGCGTCGCATAGCGGCCGCTAAACGCCACGACCCGGCCCGCCAGATCTGGCTGCGCCTTTATGCCCTCCAGCACCATGGTGCTGCCCTGCGAAAAGCCCACCAGTGCGGTCGCGTTGGCGCGCACGCCGCTTTGCGCCTGCCAGTGCCGCACTGAATCGACGAACTGCGGCAGCACGGCGTTAACCCGCTGCTGCTCGCTCTGATCGTGCTGCACGGTTTCGCTGAACCAGTAGTGGCCCGGCGACGGTGCGCCTACTGCCACCACCTGCGCCTGCGGGAACTCGCGCGCGAACCAGCTGCGCCATAGAGTGAGGATTGTCGCCGACGCCGTGATAGAGCAGGAACAGCTGTTGCGCTTCCGCGCTCGGCTGCTGAACAATAACGTATTGCAGTGTCATAGTGACCTCCTTTAATCACTATACGCCGCCCTGCGCAGAGCGCTATTGGGAAAATTTGAACAAGTTGGTGGATTTATTCTACTTGCCGACGCAGCTGTTCAGCGCGCGCCGCGTCCAGCGTCATCAGGACGGCGCCGGTTTCAAGGCGCAGCCGGGCGATTAGCGCCTTGCGTCCGGTCAACCCGGCCTGCCGCGCCAGCGCGCCGGGCTCCGCTTCCGGCCGCAGCACAGCCTGCAGCAGCGGCGGCACAGCGACGCTGGCGGCGAGCCGGGATAGCACCGGCAGGCTCGCCTCCAGCGGCCGCTGCGCCCAGGCGAATCCCGCCGCCAGCCGGGCATCTTCATCAGTAAAGGTCAGCGGTGCCTCCGGCAGCGCGATCGACTCGGCAACCTGCAGGCGCAGCTGCGGCCAGTCGCGCGCCAGCTGCGTCGCGGCGCGCTGCTGTAGCGCCCGGCCTGCGGGCGTCAGCGCCAGAATCGCCATCGCCGCATAGCAGCCGCTGCTCGCTTCGCGCTGGGTGCCGATACGCGCCAGGCTAAAGCCGCAGGCGCGCCAGAAGGCCCACAGCGCCTCGGTGTAACCGAAGCTGACCGAAAGAAAATCCACATTCCGCTGACGCCGGGCGGCAGCGACTAACGCCTGGCCGACCCCCTGCCTGCGCTGCTCCGCCGCCACTGCGATACGGCTGATACGTCTGGAGCGCAGCGTCGCCGCCTCGACGAATCCGGCGTGCGCCGCCAGCGACTGCGCCACCAGATTGCCACGCGGACGGCGTCTGCCCGCCCAGACCGCCTGCGCCAGCTCGGGCGTCAAGCCGCCCTCCTCGACGAGCCAGAGCGCGCCCTGCAGCGCGGGCGCTTCGCCGCTCAGCCACAGGATCATGCCAGGCGCATCCATTAAGCGTCGCAGATCGAGCGGCGAGGTGCGGTAGTGAGCGCTGGCCAGCAGGCGATACGCGGCCGCCGGCAGCGCGGGATCGCGCCGCCAGGCGTCGTCAGGCATCCGACGCGGCGTGCCGACCGAAGCGCGCGGCGCGGGCACGGCATCCTCAAACAGCAGCGCCTGATTAAGCCAGGCCTCCAGCGGATCGTGCCGCGACCAGCGCAGCGGCTCATCCAGCGTAAAGTAACGCACTTGCTCTAGCGCGGCGCAAAACTTCAGGATAAAGCCGCGGCCGGTGCCTTCGTAGCCCTGCACCGTGGTGGTCAGCAGCACGCGCGGGAAGCGCGCGACCAGCTGCGTCAGGATAGGCGCCGGGATCGCCGCGGCCTCGTCGACGATTAGCCAGTCGACAGCGGGCAGATCCGGCTGGGCGAGAATGGCGTCGGGCGCCATAAAGTGAAAGTGGTGCTGCGCGAAGCGCGTCAGCACGTCGGTGGCGGCCTTCGCCGGGGCGGTGATCAGCGCGCGCGGGATCTGCCGCGCCAGCATGCCCGCCAGCGCCGATTTGCCGCGTCCGCGCGGCGCGGTCAGCACCGCGACGCCTGACGTCATCGTCAGCAGCTGATGGACAATCGCCTGCTGCTGCTCCGGTGCCCGGCACTGCCAGCGCGGCAGCGGCGCCAGCGGTAAGATACGCGGCGGCGCCTCCTGACGCAGCAACGCCACGGCGGGATCGGCGAGCAAACTCGCCTGCAGATGACGCACAAAGTGCGGCGTCGGAAGCGGTTCGGCGACGTCGGCCCAGCGCAGGCTGTCCTCGTCAGGCTGTTGCGCCCAGCGCGGCCACGGTGGCGTCAGCAGCAGCAGCCAGCTTCCGGCGCGCAGCGTGCCCGCCAGGGCGGCGAACGCCTCGGCGTGGAAACCGCGGCGCGCGTCGAAAATAGCATGGGTGAATTCGCGGCCAAGCAGCGTGCGCAGCGCCGACGGCGCGCAGTGCGACAGCCCTTCAACTGGCGCGTCGCCCACGACCAGCCAGTCGCCAGGCAAGGCGGCGCGCCACTCGGCGGCGCGCGCCAGAGACCATTCTGCCTCGCCGCTGATGACGCAAAGCCGCCTGATGCCTGCCTGCTGCATCTGACGGCTGAGCTGTTCAGGCGACATCAGTTAGCGGCGAAGGTGTTGCACTGTCCCGGATCGCCGCTGTCGAATCCGCGTTTAAACCAGGTGTAGCGCTGCTCCGAGGTGCCGTGGGTAAAGCTGTCGGGCACCACGCGTCCCTGACTGCGCTGCTGCAGACGGTCATCGCCGATCGCCCGCGCCGCATCCAGCGCCTGCTGCAGGTCGCCGGTTTCCAGCCAGTTATCTTTGCTGACATAGTGACCCCAGACGCCGGCAAAGCAGTCTGCCTGCAACTCCATTTTTACCGACAGATGGTTGATTTGCGTCTGGCTTGCGCCCTGCTGCATTTCACGCACTTTCGGTTCAATGCCGAGCAGATTCTGCACGTGGTGTCCCACCTCATGCGCCACCACGTAGCCCTGCGCAAATTCGCCGCCCGCACCGAGCTTGTTTTTCATCTCATCGTAGAAGGAGAGGTCGATATAGACGCGACGATCCGCCGGGCAGTAGAAGGGCCCCATCGCCGTCTGGCCGGTGCCGCAGCGGGTCTGGGTTGCGCCGCGATACATCACCAGCGTAGGCGCGGTGTACTCTTTGCCCATCTGCTGGAACAGTTTGCTCCAGGTATCTTCCGTGGAGGCCAGGATAACGCGGGTGAATTTCGCCGCTTCGTCATCATTGGCGCTGACGCGCTGCTGCTGGCTGGTGGGAGCAACGTCGCCGCCGGTCAGCAGTCCCGTCAGGTCATAACCGTAATAGCCAGCAACCGCGACCACGACTAACAGAATAATGCCGCCCTTTCCGCGTGGAATACGAATCTGACGTCCGCCGCCACCGTAAGCTGGGCTCTGATCTCGACGGTCTTCTACATTGTCGCTCTCGCGACGTCCTTGCCAGCGCATACACTGCTCCTGATTAAGATAGTTTCCCGTGATTTTAGTTGCGCGAGGAGACAACTACCAGCCTTGCGGCCAAATGAAAAAAGGAGAGCCGCGGCTCTCCTTTTTCTGTCTGGCAGGCGATGAGCCTAGTCGAGCTTAACGCCCAGACGCTGCGCCACCTCTTCATAGGCCTCAATCAGACCGCCCAGGCTCTGGCGAAAACGATCTTTGTCCATTTTGTCCATGGTCTGCTTGTCCCACAGGCGCGCACCGTCTGGCGAAAATTCGTCGCCCAGCACCACTTCCCCTTTAAACAGGCCGAACTCCAGTTTGAAATCGACCAGGATCAGGCCTGCGTCGTCAAACAGTTTGCTCAGCACGTCGTTGGCTTTAAAGGTCAGCTCCTGCATACGCGCCAGGTTCGCTTTACTTACCCAGCCGAAGGTTTCGCAATAGGATTCATTAACCATCGGGTCGTGCTTCGCGTCGTCTTTGAGGAACAGATCGAACAGCGGCGGATTGAGGATCATGCCCTCCTCCACGCCGAGACGTTTGACCAGCGAGCCAGCCGCGCGGTTGCGAACTACGCACTCCACCGGCACCATCTCCAGCTTTTTCACCAGCGCTTCGTTGTCAGAGAGCAGCGCTTCCATCTGGGTCGGAATGCCGGCTTCCTGCAGTTTGGTCATGATGAAATGGTTGAACTTGTTGTTGACCATTCCTTTGCGATCGAACTGCTCGATTCGGGCTCCGTCGCCTGCTGACGTATCGTTGCGGAACTCGAGTACCAGCAGATCCGGATTGTCGGTGCTGTATACGGTTTTCGCTTTACCGCGATACAACTCAGCTCGCTTTTGCATCTTGTTAACTCCAGACTTGAAAATTTCAGGTGTTCTGCGACGGCGGGCCGCTGGGGGATTGCCGCGACGCAATCGTTTACTTCGCCGCGCGCTATTATGCCAGAGAAGAAAAAAAAAGGCCGGAGAATCTCCGGCCCTGAGGCGATTTATTTGTTGAGGGCCGCCTGGAACACGGCCACCAGCGCATCGTTCTGCGACTGGGTGAGCACGTGCCCTTTCGGATCGATAAACTGCAGGCTGCTGCGGTTATCAAGGTCGCCGACCTGCACTTTATAGTCACCGTTCGGCAGCTCCGGATCTTTCGCGCCGACCTCATCCCACGCGCCGCTGCCCGGCGACTTGTAGGTCACATTCATGCTGCCCTGCGAGCGATTGCTGTCGGTCACTTCCATGCCGACGCGCTGCATCGCCTGCGGCAAACGCTGCCAGGCAACGCTGAACGGCGTGCGCAGCACCAGCATCGGCAGGCCGGTATCGTCTGCGCCGCTCTGTACGTCAATGCTGCCGCTGGCGCGGCCCGCCGCCGCGTTTTCGCTGGCGACGTCGATTTTGTCCAAACCGGCGCTGATGGCGTTGAGCATCTGCGCGGTATAACGCTGGATCTGCACCGGTGCGGTGACCGCTTTGCCTTCCTGCTGCAGCTCCAGCAGGCGCACCGTCAGCACCTGCTGATAGCTCTGCGACTGCACGCTGATCTCATAGCGGCCGCGATATTGATGATCTTCGTCGGCGCGGTTCCACTGCACCCAGTCAGTGGTGAGCTGCTGACGCGCATCGTTGCGCTGCGCAATGGGGAAGTTGCTCGACTCAACCACTTTGGTCACCTGCGACCAGACCGCGCCGCGACGGTTTTCCAGCATCAGCACGCCGGTGTTGCCGGTGAACTGCGCACGCGCGCCGTTGACCAGCGCCAGCGGCTGAGCTGGCGGACGAATGTCGAGCTGCTTACCGACGTTGCCGCTGGCGGCGGTGTGCGGCACGTCGTAATCGCCGTGCGCCACCGGCAGGATCATGCCGGCGGGGGCCTGCAGATCGTGCAGCTCGCTGGCCTGTAAATAGGACTCGTCACCGCTTACCTGACGTTTATAGCGCTGATCGCTTGAGCACGCCGTTAACAGCATCGCAGTAGACAGCGCCACGACGGTCGCCACCGTTGAGCGCTTTACAGAATGATTCATTGAAACTCCCTAACTTATCGCAAACCCGCTTTAATCAGCGCCTGCTCAACTTTTGGTATGGCCGCTGAACTCAGCGGCGTCATCGGCAGACGCAGCGTGTCACTGGCGATTAATCCTAACTGTTTCGCCGCCCATTTCACTGGGATCGGATTGGGTTCGCAGAAAAGCGTCTGGTGCAGATGCATCAGACGCTGATTCAGGCGACGCGCCTCGACGAAGTTGCCCTGTTGCGCCAGCGCGCACAGCTCAGCCATTTCACGCGCCGCGATATTGGCCGTGACCGAGATAACACCCTTGCCGCCCAGCTGCATCAGGTCCAGCGCGCTGGCGTCGTCGCCACTGACAATGATAAAGGCCTCATCGACCAGTGCTTGGATCTGGCTAACGCGCGATAAGTTCCCGGTCGCCTCTTTGATTCCGATAATATTTTTGATTTCAGCCAGGCGCGCGACGGTCTCCGGCAGCATGTCGCAGCCGGTGCGTGAGGGGACGTTGTATAACATTTGCGGCAGCGCCGTGCTTTCCGCGATCGCTTTAAAGTGCTGGAGCAGCCCTTCCTGCGTCGGACGGTTGTAGTAAGGCGTCACGGTCAGGCAGCCAACTACGCCGCTGTTTTCGAAGCGTTTGGTGAGAGAGATGCCTTCTGCGGTGGCGTTGGCGCCGGTGCCGGCGATCACCGGAATACGGCCATCTGCCAGCTCGAGCGTCAGCATCACTACGTCGCCATGCTCTTCATGGCTCAGGGTCGCGGATTCGCCGGTGGTGCCGACGGAGACGATCGCCGCGGTGCCGCTGGCGACGTGATAATCTATTAGTTTTTTCAGACTCGCACGGCAGACATTACCTTTGTCATCCATTGGCGTAACGAGTGCAACAATACTTCCCGTGAACATTGGCGATCCCCTCGACAAACAAGTGCTTCATGGTACGTTTTACTTCTGCTGAAAAGCAAGCAGGCCACGCCGCTCCTGCGCTTGTCAGCAGTTTTTTTTATGTTTACCTTATAGTTATTAGCGAATGAACAGGAAATCCCACTTTGCCGCAGTCTCAGCCCCACCATTTGGTGATCACCGCACTGGGTGTTGACCGTCCGGGTATCGTCAATACCATTACCCGTCACGTCAGCAGCTGCGGATGCAATATCGAAGACAGCCGTCTCGCCATGCTCGGGGATGAGTTCACCTTTATTATGCTGCTCTCCGGCAGCTGGAATGCCATCGCGCTGATTGAATCGACGCTGCCGCTGAAAGGGGCGGAGCTGGAGCTGCTGATCGTCATGAAACGCACTAGCGCCAGAATGCGTCCGCCGATGCCGGCGACGGTGTGGGTGCAGGTCGAGGTGCCCGATTCGCCCCACCTGATCGAACGCTTTACCGATCTGTTCGACAAACATGCGATGAACATTGCTGAGCTGGGATCGCGCATCAAGCCGGGTCAGGCGGATCAGACGCCGACGCTCTATATTCAAATTACCGCGCACAGCCCGGCAGGCGTTGGCGACTCTCAGTTTGAGCAGGCGTTTTACGCCCTGTGCCGCGAACTCAACGCCGATGGCACGCTGCGTTTCTACAGCCTGGCCGACGACGATGCGGCAACGCTGCAGGGTTCACGCTAAGCTGTAAACAAGCCGGGGCTATTTCTCCACATCACTGTTGTCTGGCTATGTGGCGCAATATCCCCTGATGGCGGCTTTTCGCCTGACGCCGTTTGTCAGATGTCAGGTCGCCCACAGCATAAAGAAAAAATGGAGAGTAGTGATGAATCCACTGAAAGCCGGTGATACCGCACCGAAATTTAGCTTGCCCGACCAGGATGGCGAACAGGTAAATTTAACCGACTTCCAGGGACAGCGCGTTCTGGTCTATTTCTACCCGAAAGCGATGACGCCGGGATGCACCGTGCAGGCCTGCGGCCTGCGCGACAATATGGATGAGCTGAAGAAAGCGGGCGTGGAAGTGCTCGGCATCAGCACTGATAAACCTGAAAAGCTGTCGCGCTTCGCCGAAAAAGAGCTGCTGAACTTTACGCTGCTCTCTGACGAAGATCATGAGGTCTGCTCCGCCTTCGGCGTCTGGGGCGAGAAGACCTTTATGGGCAAAACCTATGACGGCATCCACCGTATCAGCTTCCTGGTGGGCGTCGACGGCACAATCGAAAAAGTGTTCGACGACTTCAAAACCTCTAACCATCACGACATCGTGATGGATTATCTGAAGTCGGCGTAACGCGGCGCGGATGCGGCCCTGCGCCGCATCCCACCTCTTATCTTTACGGCGTCAGGCTCTCCGACGCCTTCGCCACCCGCACGCAGTTGCGCCCGTCATGCTTGGCCTGATAGAGCGCGGCGTCAGCCTGTTTCAAACTCTGCTCCAGCGGCATCGCCTCATCCTGCCAGGCCGCAACGCCGACGGAAAGGGTAATGGCGCCAACGTCGGCTATCGACGCGGCGGCGATACTGGCACGTATGCGCTCGGCAAGGCGGCTCGCCTCATCAATATCGGTCACTGGCAGCAGCATCAGAAACTCCTCTCCGCCGCTGCGGCACACCACATCGCTCTGACGCGCGCTGCCGCTTAACGTCTCCGCTACCTGCTTGATCACGCGATCGCCGACGTCATGTCCCCAGCTATCGTTAACCCGCTTAAAGTGATCGATATCGAGCGCCAGCACGGCGAAGGGCTGACGCATCGTCTGATAGAAGTTGAGCACCGCGCTGAGGCCGCGCCGGTTGAGGAGCTGCGTCAGCGGATCGATCTGCACCTCTGACTTCAGGCGGCCGATCTTGTCCTGCACCAGCCCGATGCCGGTCAGCAGCGCGCGCTTCACCTGCGCCGCCTCGAAGTACCAGGCGTGAATCATGCCGAGCTCCAGCGAGACGCCGGGCGCATCCATCTGGCGCGCCTTACGCGCCAGCTGCCAGAGCGGCAGCGCGATGAGCCGCGCCAGCACCACCGCCACCAGCAGCGTCAGCAGCGCGAAAGGCACCGAGTGCTTCAGCACCTGCATCAGCAGACCAGTGAGCGGCTCCAGCGTTACCGCGGTGGGCTTCAGCGCCACCACCGTCCAGCCGGTGGTCGGCACGACGGCGTATCCGGCAAGGCGCGGCGGTTCGCCCGCCGACTGCAGCTGCAGCGAGCCGTTGCTGTTTTCGTCGTGGCCGCTCAGCAGCGCGGGCAGGGTTTTCCCAATCAGCTGCCCGTTCTGGTGATAGAGCACCTGGCTGCTGCTGTCGAGCACATAGACGCTGGTGCCGTCGCGATAGTACTGCTCGCCGAGCAGCGTATTTAAGATGCTTTTCTTTTTCAGGTAGATGGTGCCGCCTACGTAGCCGAGATAGTGCCCGTCGCGGCTCCAGATCGGCCAGGAGACGAAAATAATCAGGTTGTTTGCCGCTGAAATGGTCGGCTTGCTGATGGCGGGCTGCCGCGCGCTTAGCGCCTTGCGTGACGCATCGCTGGTCAGGTGCATCCCCTGCAACATCAGCGACTCCGGCGAGATAGCTTTTACCACGCCGCTGGCGTCGACCACCGCCACCGAGTTAAAGCTGCTGGTCTGTTCGCGCAGGTGATCGACCTCCTGACGCAGCAGCGCAGGATCCTCAAAGTTTTCGCCAAGCAGCCTGGCGCTGTAGTGCAGCTGCGACTGCGCCAGCTGGAAAAAGATTTCGGTGGTGGAGGCGAGCTTGGTGGCGTAAGCGCGGTTCGCCTCCAGCGTGCTGTCGATCAGCGCCATACGCTGCACGCGCCAGGTGGCATAGAGCGTGTTGGTCAGCGTAACCACAATGCTGACGATAGCGAGCAACGCAATAAGCGTACGCAGATCGGTTCGGGGACGCAGGCGCATTAACATAGCGCGCCCGCCGCAAAAGATAAGTACATGCTGAAAGGCCTGAGAATGTCGTTATTGTTGGAGATGATCTGCCCTGGTGAGGCAATCGCCAAGTGTACACGCAGTCGCCCTCATGAGCACCTTTCCCGCCGCGACATTCTCAGAAACCTTTTCTTTACGCTGGTGCTGAGGGATCGGTTGGTATCGATCGTGAAGGATTCAGAGGAGTGGCGTACAAAGGGGGCGGCCCGTTCGGCTGCAGGTCAAAAGCGGTCTGATGCAAAACCCGCCGCGCATATTGAAGGTGCGCCCCTGAATCAAACGTCCATGCGGCAGATAACGTCAGCCACAGCGAAATAAAGATAACAGCGGCGCGCGGCCGCTGTCGGGAGGGGATTTACAGCATCAGGAAGGCGTAGCCTTCGTTTTGCAGCGTCGCCACCGTGGTGCCGCTGGAGATGGTATGGGTCACGCGCTGATCGATCCAGTCGCGCTGCAGATTGTGGAAGGCCACCGACTGGTCGCAGATCGAAACCTGCACGCCCGCCTTTTTCAACTCGTCAATCAGCTTCAGATTGGGGTTATCCACGCCGTAGGCTTTATGGAACTGATCGTTATTCAGCGCGGCTGGCACTGCGTCGCTGTTGATCGACACCACGAATTTCAGCTGATCCAGCGGCACGCCTGCAGCATAATAAAGGTTGGTCACGCGGGCGACGCGCTCCAGCCCGAGATTCGGCTGACGAATATCGCCTTCATTACGGTTAATCTGGAAAACGATTTTATTGCTCAGGCCCGGCACGGTACCGGGTTTAAAAGCGGGCGTATCGACATAGTGAATTTTGCCGAAGCCTTCAATTGCAGGCGTACTCCAGAAATCCGCTGGCTGTGTGGTGTTACCGGCAAATTTGCCGCTCACCTTGTCATATAATTCCGGCAGCTGTAACACATTGCCGCCAATAAAACCGGCTATCGCCGCCACCACAATATAGGCCGCTGGGCGCATCGTTATTCTCCTGCTTGTTATTTTTGAAGTGTGATTACATCTGTAGCCATGCGTAACCCTGATTTTCCAGGGTTGAGACCGTAGTTGGGCTGGAGAGCGCATGGACAACCGATTTATCGATCCAGTCGTTGGGATAATGGTGGAAAGCCACCGACTGATCGCAGACAGAGACCTTCACGCCCAGCTTATCAAGCTGGTTGATAAGCTTGAGGTTGGGATTGTCTACGCCATAGAACTGTTTGAAGTGGGCGTTATCCAGCATCGCAGGCGTTGCGTCGCCCGTTACCGAGACCACGAATTTTAGCTCTTCGACCGGCACGCCAGAGGCGACATAGAGATTGACCACGCGCGCCACGCGCTCCAGGCCGAGGTTGACGTCGGTCATCGCGCCGTCGCTACGGGTAATCTGGAACACAATCTTATTGCTCAGACCCGCGACCGGTTTAAAGGCGGCGTCTGGTTCATAATGGATCTTGCCGTAGCCGTCGACGGCGGGCGTGCTCCAGAAACCGTCAGGATCGCTGGGTTTGGCGGCAAAATGGTTAACGACTTTTTGATAGAGCGCGCCGCTCTGGGTAACGCCCGCGCCAACAGCACCGCCAATAATGGCGATGAGCGCGTAAGATACAGCTGAACGCATAAATTATCTCCGGACAACAGCGTAGCGCTGGTTCACATCCCGAATTGGGTGAGCTATCTATACCACAGCGCTGGCGCTGCAAAAGAGCGGAGCGCTGACCGCCTGAGGCGCGTTAATTGCAAAGGGAACTATTAACAAAGTTAATTGATGAACAGTTTTGATGGCGAGAGGCGTAGTGGTCAGTATTGAAGTGGATCGATATTAAAGAAGAGAACGGCGTTAAATTAAATTCAATGCACCGAATAACGTACCAGCTATTTATACTTCCCGGTGAAGCGCAGCAGGCATCACAATAAAAATGATTGATTTTCGCTTTCGCTCGCTAAGCCCTTTCGGCGCGTTTTTTTCAGAGTAAACCTGGAAAAAAACATGCCACCTTCAATTTTTTTGAGTAAATTTACATATCTTTAATCAAAAAGCGTGCTTCCTCTCCCCATATTCCATCGTTGCCAGCTATCCCGCCCGGGGCGTTTAAAAAATCCACGCCTGCTGCAGCGCTGCCAGAGCGTCGTTTCCCGCTAAGGGAGTAAATGCGCGTTTTATTTTTGAACGAAAGCACCCATGCGTTTAACGTTCAATTTTTTGCGGCAAAAGCGCCGCGGCGGGGTGTGGGAATAGCAGAGCAGACCGTTTCTTTCTTTTAACGCTCTGGTTAAGATAGGCGCGACGCGTCTTTTACCCTGAAAAAGCACAATGTACTTTCCAGGCCTCAGAGTTTCTCTACAGGATCCAGGCATGTTGAACCGGTTAAAGAAAACGCTACTCGCCGCGCTGCTTCCCACGCTGATGCTGATGCCGCACGCGTCCGTTTGGGCTGACGTCAGCGACGCCCTTCCCGATATGGGCACCACCGCAGGCTCAACGCTCTCTATCGGTCAGGAGATGCAGATGGGCGATTTTTACGTGCGTCAGCTGCGTGCCAGCGCGCCGCTGATCAACGATCCGCTGCTTAATGAGTACATCAACCAGCTCGGCCAGCGCCTGGTCGCCCATGCCGATTCGGTGAAGACGCCCTTCCACTTTTTCCTGATCCAGAACGACGAGCTCAACGCCTTCGCCTTCTTCGGCGGCAACGTGGTGCTGCACGCCTCGCTGTTCCGCTTTACCGAAAATGAGAGCCAGCTGGCGTCGGTGATGGCGCATGAGATCTCGCACGTTACCCAGCGCCATCTGGCGCGCGCCATGGAAGATCAGAAGCGCAACGCACCGCTGACCTGGGTCGGGGCGCTGGGATCGATTCTGCTGGCGATGGCGAGTCCTCAGGCGGGCATGGCGGCGCTGACCGGCACGCTGGCGGGCACCCAGCAAGGCATTATCAGCTTCACCCAGGGCAATGAGCAGGAGGCGGATCGCATCGGCATTCAGGTGCTGCAGCGCGCCGGATTCGATCCCGAGGCGATGCCCAATTTTTTACAAAAACTGGCCGATCAGAGCCGCTTCTCGTCGAAACCGCCAGAGATCCTGCTGACGCACCCCCTGCCCGACAGCCGCCTGGCGGACGCGCGCAACCGCGCCAACCAGATGCGTCCGGTAGTGGTGCAGTCATCACAGGATTACTACATGGCGAAAGTGCGCGCGCTTGGCATGTACGCCACCGGCCGCAACCAGCTGACCGACGAGCTGCTGGACAGCTATAGCCACGGCAACAGCCGCGAGCAGCAGGCGGCGCAGTACGGTAAAGCGGTACAGTTTTTACAGGCGAAGAGTTTCGCCGACGCGAAAAAGATCATCGAACCGCTGCTGGCGAAGCAGCCCGATAACGTCTGGTATCTCGATATCATGACCGATATCGATATCGGCCTGAACCAGCCGCAGCAGGCGATCGCCCGGCTGAATGCCGCGGGCGCGGCCAAAAACAGCCCGGTGGTGCAGCTCAATCTGGCGAACGCCTACGTCGAGGCAAAACAGCCCGCCAACGCCAGCCGCATTCTGAATCGCTACACCTGGTCACATCCGGACGATGTTAACGGCTGGGATCTGCTGGCACAGGCGTCGGCGCAGCAGGGACTGAACGATGAAGAGATGGCGGCGCGTGCCGAAACGCTGGCGCTTAACGGCCATCTGGATCAGGCGATTACTACGCTGAGCAGCGCCAGCGCGCAGGTGCCGGTCGGCAGCCTGAAGCAGGCGCGCTACGACGCGCGTATCGACCAGCTTCGTCAGCTGCAAACCCGCTTCAAGCAGTATCAAAAAGGATAACCCAGCATGGTCACCATTTATCACAATCCGCGCTGCAGCAAGAGCCGGGAAACCCTGGCGCTGCTGGAGGCGAACGGCGTTAAGCCTGCGATCGTCCGCTATCTGGAAACCCCGCCGGACCGCGAGACGCTGCAAATTCTGCTGAAAAAACTCGGCATGCGCAGCGTTCGGCAGCTGATGCGCACCAAAGAGACGCTTTATAAAACGCTGCGGCTGGAAGAGGCCGACGAGGCGCAGCTGCTTGAGGCGCTGACGGCGCATCCGGCGCTGCTGGAACGGCCGGTGGTGATCAACGGCGATCGGGCGCGCATTGGCCGGCCACCGGAAGCGGTGCTGGAGATCCTTTAAAGCCCGAGCGTCTCTTTTACGAAAGGAATGGTGAGCTTGCGCTGTGCGCTGATTGAGGCGTGATCGAGGCGATCCAGCGTATCGAACAGCGTACGCATCTCGCGATCGAGGCGTTTCAGCAGGAAACGGCCGACATCTTCCGGCAGCTCAAAGCCCCGCATACCGGCGCGCAGCTGCAGCGCCTGCAGCTTATCTTCGTCGCTCAACGGCTGCAGACGATAGATCTGCCCCCAGTCGAGACGCGACGCCAGATCGGGCAGGTTGAGGTTGAGCTGGCGCGGCGGCCGATCGCCGGTGATAAAGAGCCGGGTTTTGCCGGTTTCCAGGATGCGGTTATAGAGATCGAAGATCGCCATTTCCCACGCCTCTTCGCCGGCGATGCACTCAATATTATCGATGCAGACCAGCGCCAGATGCTCCATGCCGTCCAGCACGTCCGGCACAAACCAGGTGCGTTTATCCAGCGGCACATAGCCAACCGCTTCGCCGCGCGCCGACATCTCCGCGCACGCCGCATGCAACAGATGGCTGCGGCCACCGCCTTCGCGCGACCAGAAATAGAGATAGCTGCCGTGTTGCTGACTGAGGGCGCCTTTCAGCGCGGCAATAAGCGACGGATTCTCCCCCGGCCAGAAGCTGGCGAACGTCTCGTCGTCCGGTAAGTAAAGTGGCAGTGACAGTTGTGCCGGCGTGTTCAGAAGCACCTCAAAAGGAACAGGCAAAAAACGGGGCAAGTCTACCACAGTTTTCGCCAGGTGAGGATAACGGGCATCCCTGCCCTTACGGAGCTTAGTGACCGCTCTTCTCTTCGGCGTCCAGCACCACTTCTTCCGGGCGCAACAGCGAAATAACACGGAAGATCAGCGCCAGCAGCACGCCGACCAGCGTCGCCAGCGCCATGCCCTTCAGCTCCGCGGCGCCGATGTGCACTTTCGCTCCACTGACGCCGATGATGAGGATAACCGAGGTGAGGATCAGGTTTTGCGCCTTGCTGTAATCCACTTTGGATTCGATCAGCACGCGGATACCTGACGCGCCGATAACGCCATAGAGCAGCAGCGACACGCCGCCCATGACCGGCACCGGGATCGCCTGAATCGCCGCCGCCAGCTTGCCGACGCACGACAGCAGGATGGCGATGATCGCCGCGCCCCCGATCACCCAGGTGCTGTAGACGCGGGTAATTGCCATTACGCCGATGTTTTCGCCATAGGTGGTGTTGGGCGTCGAGCCGAAAAAGCCGGAAATCACGGTGGAAAGGCCGTTAGCGAACATTGAGCGATGCAGGCCGGGATCGCGGATCAGATCTTTTTTCACAATGTTGGCGGTCACCACCAGATGACCAACATGCTCGGCGATCACCACCAGCGCGGCGGGCAGAATAGTGAGCATCGCCGCCCACTCGAAGCGCGGCGTATAGAAAGTCGGCAGCGCAAACCAGGGCGCGTTGTAGACCGGCGTCCAGTCGACGATGCCCATAGCGAACGAGAGCGCGTAGCCTGCCACCACGCCTACCAGAATAGGGATAATGGCGAGGAAGCCGCGGAACAGCACTGAGCCAAACACCGTCACGCCCAGCGTCACCAGCGAGATAGTGATGGTGGTGCTGTCAGGGCTGGCACCTTCCGCTGGCAGCAGCCCCGCCATATTGGCCGCCACGCCCGCCAGCTCCAGACCGATAACCGCCACGATCGCGCCCATCGCCGCTGGCGGAAACATCACGTCGATCCAGCCGGTGCCAGCCTTTTTCACAATCAGCGCCACGATACAGAACAGCACGCCGCACAGGATAAAGCCGCCCAGCGCCAGCTCATAGCCGAGCGGCAAGAGCAGCAGCACCGGCGAGATAAAGGCGAAGCTGGAGCCGAGGTAGGCGGGAATTTTGCCTTTGCAGATAAAAAGATAGAGCAGCGTGCCGACGCCGTTGAACAGCAGCACCGTCGCCGGGTTGATATGAAACAGGATCGGCACCAGCACCGTTGCGCCGAACATGGCGAACAGATGTTGCAGGCTGAGCGGTATCGTTTGCAGTAGCGGCGGGCGTTCGCTGACGCCAATGGCGCGACGAGTCATCATTTATCCCCTTAAAGCGGTTTTATTTTGCCAAAAAAAAGCCGACTCTCTGGTCGGCTGATTCAGTTACTTGGTTCCGAAAATCTTGTCGCCGGCATCGCCCAGCCCCGGAATGATATACCCCTTTTCATTCAGTCCGTGGTCGACCGACGCGGTGTAGAGCTCAACGTCCGGATGCGCCTTCTCCAGCGCGGCGATGCCTTCCGGCGCGGCGACCAGCACCAGCACCTTGATGCTGCTGCAGCCCGCTTTTTTCAGCAGATCGATAGTGGCGATCATGGAGCCGCCCGTGGCCAGCATCGGATCGACTACCAGCGCCAGGCGCTCTTCGATATTGGAGACCAGCTTCTGGAAGTACGGCACCGGCTCCAGCGTCTCTTCGTCGCGGTAGACACCGACTACGCTGATGCGCGCGCTTGGCACATGCTCCAGCACCCCTTCCATCATCCCCAAGCCGGCGCGCAGAATCGGCACCACGGTGATTTTTTTACCTTTGATTTGATCGATTTCCACCGGGCCGTTCCAGCCTTCAATGGTAACGCGCTCGGTTTCCAGGTCGGCGGTGGCTTCGTAGGTCAGCAGGCTGCCAACTTCCGAGGCCAGCTCGCGGAAGCGCTTGGTACTGATATCGTGCTCACGCATCAAGCCCAGTTTATGTTTGACCAGCGGGTGTTTGACTTCCACGATCTTCATTGGTGTTCTCCCGGAATGAGTTGAGCTAAAAAAAATCGCGGGATTATACCGCCTTTTCGCAAGCGCGCCATATGTCGTTGCGCAAAGAGGCGAAGTTTTGATCCGTTATTCAAGGATTGATGAAAATCGTCCGGTGCGCAATTTGACCAGGCGATGGGGCTCGCAAACGTTTGCCTGCGCTGTTAGAATTGGCGCGCTTTTTGTTAACCACCAACCGCAATCGCGTGGGGATTCCGCAGTGACCGACAAGACCTCTCTCAGCTACAAAGACGCCGGCGTTGATATCGATGCTGGTAATGCTCTGGTTGATCGTATTAAAGGCGTAGTGAAAAAGACCCGCCGCCCGGAAGTCATGGGTGGGCTGGGCGGTTTCGGCGCCCTTTGCGCGCTGCCGCAGAAATATCGCGAGCCGGTGCTGGTCTCCGGAACCGACGGCGTCGGCACTAAGCTGCGTCTGGCGATGGATCTGAAGCGCCATGACGCTATCGGCATCGATCTGGTCGCCATGTGCGTGAACGATCTGGTGGTTCAGGGCGCAGAGCCGCTGTTTTTCCTCGACTATTACGCCACCGGCAAGCTGGACGTCGAGACCGCTTCTGCCGTTATCACCGGCATCGCCGAGGGCTGTCTGCAGTCTGGCTGCGCGCTGGTAGGCGGCGAAACCGCTGAAATGCCGGGCATGTACCACGGCGAAGATTACGACGTGGCGGGATTCTGCGTCGGCGTAGTTGAGAAATCTGACATTATCGACGGCTCAAAAGTGCAGGACGGCGACATGCTGATTGCGCTGGGCTCCAGCGGCCCGCACTCCAACGGCTATTCGCTGGTGCGTAAAATCCTGGAGGTAAGCCAGACCGATCCGCTGACCAAACAGCTGGATGGTCGCCCGCTGGCGGATCACCTGCTGGAACCGACCCGCATCTATGTGAAAAATATTCTTAGCCTGATCGAGCAGGTCGATGTGCATGCGATTGCCCATCTGACCGGCGGCGGCTTCTGGGAAAATATCCCGCGCGTGCTGCCGGATCACACCCAGGCGGTGATCGACGAGAAGAGCTGGGAGTGGCCCGCGGTCTTTGACTGGCTGCAGCAGGCGGGCAACGTCAGCCGTCATGAGATGTACCGCACCTTTAACTGCGGCGTCGGCATGGTGATCGCCCTGAGCGCCGCTGAAGCCGACAAGGCGGTAGAGCTGATGCGCGCCGCGGGCGAGAAAGCCTGGAAGATCGGCGTCATTAAGGCGTCAGATGCGGAAGAGCGCGTGGTTATCAACGCATGAAAAAGCTGGTTGTACTGATCTCCGGTAACGGAAGTAATCTTCAGTCCATCCTCGACGCCTGCGCAAGCGGGCGGATTAACGGCAGCGTCGCTGCCGTTTTCAGTAATAAAGCGACCGCTTACGGCCTGACGCGCGCGCGCGACGCGGGCGTGCCTACCCATGCGCTGGCGGCGGACGATTTTCCCGATCGCGAAGCCTTCGATCGTCAGCTGATGCGGGAGATCGACGCCTACGCATCGGATCTGGTGGTGCTGGCGGGCTATATGCGCATCCTGAGCAGCGCCTTTGTCGCGCATTATCAGGATCGCCTGCTCAATATTCACCCTTCCCTGCTGCCGAAGTACCCTGGCCTGCACACCCATCGTCAGGCGCTGGCGAACGGCGACGCCGAACACGGCACATCGGTGCATTTCGTCACCGACGAGCTGGATGGCGGCCCGGTGATACTGCAGGCTCGCGTGCCGGTCTTCCCTGACGACGATGAAGACGAGGTTACCGCGCGCGTGCAGCATCAGGAGCATGCAATCTATCCGCTGGTGATTAGCTGGTTTGTCGAGGGTCGGTTAGCGATGCGCGAGGGCAAGGCCTGGCTGGATAATCAGCCGCTGCCGCCGCAGGGCTACGCCTGCGACTAAGGCATAACGCTGTTTGATTCATCCGTGCTTACGTAGATGGCATGGACCGATCGCAAAGCCGCTTAAGGTATCTATATGCGCTCGTCCTGCGCCACCCCTGGCGCAGGACGCTTTGCTCGTCTGCCCATGCCAGCTACGTTTTGACTGTGTTAGCTGCCTGTGACAACCAATACCGCTACCTCAGCCGTAGCGCCCGGTAATGTAATCCTCGGTGCGCCGGTTGCCCGGCGAGGTAAAGATGCGGTCCGTCTCATCGAACTCCACCACCGCGCCCTGATGCATAAAGGCGGTGTAGTCGGAGACGCGCGACGCCTGCTGCATATTATGGGTGACCAGCACCAGCGTGAAGTGCTGCTTCAGCGTGGCCATCAGCTCTTCAATCACCAGCGTTGAGATAGGATCGAGCGCCGACGTTGGCTCATCCAGCAGCAGCACTTCCGGTTCGATAGCGATGGCGCGAGCGATGACCAGCCGCTGCTGCTGGCCGCTGGAGAGCGTCAGCGCGTTCTGCCCCAGCTGATCTTTCACCTCGCCCCACAGCGCCGCGGCACGCAGCGCACGTTCGCACGCCTCGTTCAGTACCCGCCTGTCGCGCACGCCCTGCAGTCGCAGGCCGTACACCACATTTTCATAAATTGATTTAGGAAAGGGATTGGGTCGCTGAAACACCATACCGATGCGGCGGCGCAGCGCCGAAAGATCCTGCGCCGGCTGCATAATGTCGTGGCTGCCCAGCAGAATGTCGCCTTCGATACGGCAGCTGTCTACCACGTCGTTCATGCGATTAAAGCAGCGCAGCAGCGTCGATTTGCCGCAGCCGGAAGGCCCGATCAGCGCGGTAATGCGCTTCTCGGGAATGCGCAGCGAAATATCATGCAGCGCCTGACGTTCGCCATACCATAACGAAAGGTGGTTTAGCGTCAGCGCCGTTTCGGTATCGGGCATCATAGTCATCATCTTTTATTGGGTCATCAGCCGGTAGCGTTCGCGCAGCCGATGGCGCAGCGCCATCGCCAGCAGATTGAGCGACAGAATAATTGTCACCAGCAGCAGCGCCGTGGCGTAGACCAGCGGGCGATCCGCCTCGACGTTGGGGCTCTGAAAAGCGAGATCGTAAATCTGAAAGCCGAGGTGCATAAATTTGCGGTCAAGATGCAGCCAGGGAAAGACCGCGTCGACCGGCAGTTCCGGCACCATCTTTACCACCCCCACCAGCATAAGCGGTGCGGTCTCACCCGCCGCGCGCGCCACCGCCAGAATCAGGCCGGTCAGCATCGCCGGCAGCGCCATTGGCAGCACCACATGCCATAGCGTCTCCGCCTGGGTGGCGCCCAGCGCCAGCGAGCCCTGGCGCAGCGAGTCGGGGATGCGCGACAGCCCCTCTTCGGTGGCGACGATCACCACCGGCAGCGTCAGCAGCGCCAGCGTCAGCGACGCCCACAGCAGCCCCGGCGTGCCGAAGGTGGGATTAGGCAACGAGCGGGAAAAGAAGAGCTGATCGAGCGTGCCGCCTGCCAGCCAAACGAAAAAGCCCAGCCCGAACACGCCATAGACGATCGACGGTACGCCCGCCAGATTGACCACTGCAATGCGCACCAGCCGCGTCAGGGCGTTGCGCCCGGCATATTTATGCAGCCAGATGGCGGCGATAACGCCCAACGGCATCACCACCAGCGACATCAGCAGCACCATCAGCACGGTGCCGAAAATCGCCGGAAAGGCGCCGCTGTCGCTCTCGCCGTCTGCGGGCGAATCGCTGACGAAATGCCAGATCTGACGCAGCGTATGGGCCAGTTTTTGCTGCGCGTTCATGGCGTTAGGACGCCAGGCTTCGACCACCTGGGCCAGCGGAATGGCGTGCTCGCGATGTTGTGCGTCGCGCAGGATCACCACGTCACGCTGGCTCTCGCGCTGCAGGTCGGCCAGCCGGCTGCTGAGGCGGGCGAAGCGCCGCTGCAACGCCGCCTGGTTCGCCTCAAACTCCGACAGCGCGCGCGTATCAAACTGCTGCTGCTGCCGCAGCCGATCGGCGCGCGCATCCAGCGCCGCCAGTTGATCGTTGAGCCGCGTCAGTTCGACATGGCGAATGCGATTAATTTTATGCAGCATTTCACGCACCTGCCCCAACCGCTGATGCAGGAGCGCGTCGGGATTGCGCGCCGTCAGCGCCTCATTATCTTCGCGCAGGCCGACAAACCAGCCGTAGGCGTTGCCGCCGCTACGCCGCTGCAGCACCATCACCTCTTTCGGCTGGCTGACCGCGAGCGCCTCGCGCGCATAGATTACGCGGAAATCGGGTGCGTCCCAGTCGCGGTTGCCGGTTTTGATCAGGTAGCGGTGAACCTGGCTGACCGACGGTAGCGCCTCATCTTTCGCCGCAGGCGCGGGAAAGTGCGGCTGATGCTCCAGGGTTTCGCCCAGCAGCGCCGTGGTCTGATCTTCCGGCTGCGTCATCTGGTAGAGGTCGACGCGCTGCGGCCAGAAGGCGCGCATGCCCTGCCACGCCAGCAGCGCTATCAGCAGGGTGAAGGCCAGCAGGCAGACAGCGACCGCGCCTGCGGTCAGCCAGCGCCAGCGGTCGTTTTGTCGCATCGTCTTCATGCCTGGCCCTCATGCTGCCCGTATCGCTGGCGCAGGCGCTGGCGGATCAGCTCGGCCAGCGTGTTGATGATCAGGGTAAAGATCAGCAGCATCAGCGCGCTGAGGAAGAGTATTCGGTAGTGTGCGCTGCCTGCCGCGGCTTCCGGCATCTCGATGGCAATATTGGCGGAAAGCGCGCGCAGCCCGGAAAAGAGACCGCCCTGACTCTGCGGCGTGTTGCCGGTGGCCATCAGCACAATCATGGTTTCGCCGACCGCACGGCCAAAGCCGATCATCAGCGCGGCAAAAATTCCCGGCGACGCCCCCGGCAGCACCACGCGCGTAAGGGTTTGCCACGGCGTTGCGCCCAGCGCCAGCGATCCCTGCCCCAGCGCCGCAGGTACGCTGAACAGCGCATCCTCCGACAGGGTGAAAATCAGCGGCACCAGCGCGAAGCCCATCGCCAGCCCGGCCACCAGCAGGTTGCGCTGCTCGTAATGCGGCAGCCACTCTGCGGCGTCGCGCATCAGAAAAGTTGGGACGATCAGCGTGCCCAGCGTCACAACCAGCAGCAGCGGGAGCAGCAGCATCACCTCGCGTCCCGGCTGACGCCAGCGCGGCGGCAGATGTCGGCTAAGCGCGCCGCAGATAAGCAGCGTGGCCGCCAGCGTCAGCGGCAGCAGCAAGACCCCGAGCAGCGCCTGGCTGATATGCGGCGCCAGCCAGAGTCCGGCAATAAGCCCGATCACCACGCTGGGCAGCGCGCCCATCATCTCAATCGCCGGCTTGACCCAGCGGCGCAGTCCCGGCGCCATAAACCAGGCAGTGTACATCGCGGCCGCCAGCGCCAGCGGCGTGGCGAACAGCAGCGACAGCGCTGCCGCTCTCAGCGTGCCGATGACCATCGGCATCAGGCTGAACTTAGCCTGATAGCTGTCTGCGGCATTGGTGGACTGCCAGACCCAGTCCGGCGCGGGATAGTTCTCGTACCAGATTTTTTGCCAGAAGCTGCGCCAGCTGACGTCCGGCCAGGGGTTATCGATACGCAACACCTGCCAGCTTCCGGCACGCTCCAGCAGCAGCGCGTCGCCGCGCGGCGAGAAGGCCGCGCGCGTAACGCCAGGTGCCAGCTGTCGCTGCAGGATCGGGCCGGGCTGCTTGCTGGCGAACAGCTTCAGCGCGCCGTCAGGTTCCAGGGTGGCGAAAACGCGGCGCTGCGGTTCCGTGATGATAGCCGCGGTCGGGCTGCTGCCGACGAAGGTGCGAATTTCATGCAGCCGCGCGCCTTCCGCGCCGGTAATAGCAAACCACTGCGTTACGCCGCGTTCATCCTGAATGAGCAGGCTCCGCCCGCCAGCCAGCAGATGCAGGCTGCGCGGCGGCTGCGCCAGGGTTAAGGTTTCGCGCAGGGTCGCGCGCTCGTCGTCGAGCTGCCAGACGCGCAGCACATTGCCTTCGCTGGCATAAAGCAGATCGCCCTGCGGCGAGAGCAGCAAATGGTCGGCGTGCGCCTGCGGCAGATCGACCGCGCGCGGCGCCTGCTGAGGTGTCAGCGTCATGACGCTCACGCCCTTCCTGGTCAGCACACTGATACGCCACTTGTTTTCATTCAGTGTCGCCAGCGCCATCGTTTCCACCGCGCCGCCAGGCAGGCTCAAAGGCGTATCGCCAAGCGGAAAGCGCCAGTCGCCCTCTGCAGGCTGCAGCAGCAGCAGTCCGCTTTGCGTGCTCAGCAACAGCGTGCGACCATCGGCGCTGCTCACCGCCTGCTGCGGCGTCGGACGCAGCATCAACGGCGTTTCGGCAGGCTGACCGTTCAGCGGAATAAAGCGCGCCGTGCCGTCGCGTCCGATACGCCAGCCCCGATCGCCCTGATTACCGATTATCAGCGCCGGCTGACTGTCCCACAGCTGCTGTGTGGCCTGGGTATGAAGGCCCGGCGCGGCGAACAGCGGCAGGACCACCCAGATTAACCAGAAAAAGAGCAGCAGCATCAGCAGCAGAATAGCGATGCCGCAGGCGGTGACCATGCGCCGCGTAAAGCGATCGATAGCGCGGCGACGGCGGTCGCTGAAGTTGACGGGAATATGCTTTAGGCTCATGCGGCTCTGAATGCGATCGGTATTAAGCCGCTATGTTGCCCGTAGCTGGTTGATAAGACAACTATTGACGTTGGACAAGGTTGCCATACTCTCGCCATAATGATGATGGACACTGGTTCTTTAAGTCCTGCGAACGCGATATGGAGTCAGAATGGGTCAGGAAAAGCTGTATATAGAAAAAGAATTAAGCTGGTTATCCTTCAACGAGCGCGTTTTACAGGAAGCGGCCGATAAAACCAACCCGCTGATCGAACGTATGCGTTTTCTGGGGATCTATTCCAATAACCTTGATGAATTTTACAAGGTACGCTTTGCCGATCTGAAACGCCGCATCCTGATCGGTGAGGAGCAGGGTTCGCCGGGCCTGCCGCGCCATCTGCTGAAGAAAATTCAGCAGCGCGTGATGAAGTCGGAACAGGAATTCGATGGTCTCTATAACGAACTGCTGCTGGAGCTGGCGCGCAATCAAATCTTCTTGATTAACGAACGTCAGCTTTCCGCCAATCAGCAGGTGTGGCTGCGCCACTATTTCAAACATGAGTTACGCCAGCACATCACGCCGATTCTGATTAATCACGACACCGATCTCACCGAATTCCTGAAGGATGACTACACCTATCTGGCGGTAGAGATCATTCGCGGCGACGATATTCGCTATGCGCTGCTGGAGATCCCATCCGATAAGGTGCCGCGCTTCGTTAACCTGCCGGCTGAATCGCCGCGCCGCCGCAAGCCAATGATTCTGCTGGACAATATTCTGCGCTACTGTCTCGACGATATCTTTAAAGGCTTCTTCGATTACGATGCGCTGAACGCCTACTCGATGAAGATGACGCGCGACGCGGAATACGATCTGGTGACGGAGATGGAGTCGAGCCTGCTGGAGCTGATGTCCTCCAGCCTGAAGCAGCGACTGACCGCCGAGCCGGTGCGCTTCGTCTATCAGCGCGATATGCCGGACGCCATGGTGGAGCTGCTGCGGAATAAGCTGACCATCTCCAACTACGACTCTATCGTGCCAGGCGGCCGCTACCATAACTTCAAAGATTTTATCGGCTTCCCGGACGTCGGCAAAAGCAACCTGGTGAACCGGCCGCTGCCGCAGATCCGTCACATCGGCTTTGACGGCTTCCGCAACGGTTTCGACGCCATTCGCGACCGCGATATTCTGCTCTACTACCCCTACCACACCTTTGAGCATGTGCTGGAGCTACTGCGTCAGGCTTCCTTCGACCCAAGCGTGCTGGCGATTAAAATCAACATCTATCGCGTGGCGAAGCGCTCGCGCATCATGGATGCGATGATACACGCCGCCTATAACGGCAAAAAAGTTACCGTGGTGGTGGAGCTGCAGGCGCGCTTCGACGAAGAGGCCAATATTTCGTGGGCTAAGCGCTTAACCGAAGCGGGCGTGCACGTTATTTTCTCCGCACCGGGCCTGAAAATCCACGCCAAGCTGTTCCTGATCTCGCGCCGGGAAGGCGACGAAGTGGTGCGCTACGCCCATATCGGCACCGGCAACTTCAATGAGAAAACCGCGCGCCTCTATACCGACTACTCGCTGCTGACTGCCGATGCGCGCATCACCAATGAAGTGCGCCGGGTGTTTAACTTTATTGAGAACCCCTATCGCCCGGTAAGCTTCGAGCACCTGATGGTTTCGCCGCAAAACTCGCGCCAGATGCTCTATCAGCTGGTTGATGCGGAAATCGCCAATGCGCAGCAGGGTCGCCCGAGTGGGATTACGCTGAAAATTAACAACCTGGTGGATAACGGTCTGGTCGATCGCCTCTACGCGGCGTCGGGCGCTGGCGTGAAGGTAAATCTGCTGGTGCGCGGCATGTGCTCGCTGATCCCTGACTTGCCCGGCATCAGTGAAAATATCCGCGTGATCAGTATTGTTGACCGCTATCTTGAGCACGATCGCGTCTATATTTTCGAGAATGGCGGTGACAAAAAAGTCTTCCTTTCCTCCGCTGACTGGATGACGCGCAACATCGATCATCGCATCGAAGTGGCGGTATCGATCCTCGATCCACGCGTGAAGCAACGCATTCTGGACATTATCGCTATTCTGTTTAGTGATACGGTGAAAGCGCGTATCGTTGATAAAGAGTTGGGGAACCGCTATGTTCCGCGCGGCAATCGTCGTAAGGTCCGCTCTCAACTGGCGATTTATGATTACATCAAGAAACTGGAACAGCCTGAATAATCTATGCCCATTTCCCATAAAAGTACGCCGAGGCCGCAAGAGTTTGCGGCAATCGATCTCGGCTCAAACAGCTTTCATATGGTCATCGCGCGCGTGGTCGACGGCGCTATGCAGGTGCTTGGCCGTCTGAAGCAGCGCGTGCATCTGGCTGACGGTCTCGACAGCAAAAATCGCCTGAGCGAAGAGGCGATGGAGCGCGGGCTGAGCTGCCTGGCGCTGTTTGCCGAGCGGTTGCAGGGCTTTAGCCCCAGCAACGTCACCATTGTCGGCACGCACACGCTGCGTCAGGCGGTGAATGCGGAAGAGTTCCTGCAGCGCGCGGCCGAGGTGATCCCCTACCCTATCGAGGTGATATCCGGCCATGAAGAGGCGCGCCTGATTTTTATGGGCGTCGAACATACCCAGCCGGAAAAAGGCCGCAAGCTGGTGATCGACATCGGCGGCGGATCGACTGAACTGGTGATCGGCGAGAACTTCGAACCGCAGCTGGTTGAGAGCCGCCGCATGGGCTGCGTCAGTTTCGCCCAGCTCTACTTCCCAAACGGCGAGATAAGCCGCGAAAACTTCCGCCGCGCGCGTCTGGCGGCGACGCAGAAGCTGGAGACGCTGGCGTGGCAGTATCGCCTGCACGGCTGGCAGTACGCGCTGGGCGCATCGGGCACTATTAAAGCGGCGTGCGAAGTGCTGCTGGCGATGGGCGAGAAAGAGAAGATGATCACGCCCGAGCGGCTGGACAGGCTTTACGACGAGGTGATGAAGCATAAATCCTTCAGCGCGCTGAGCCTGCCGGGTCTTTCTGAAGAGCGTAAATCGGTATTCGTGCCGGGTCTGGCGATTATCTGCGGCGTGTTCGATGCGCTGGCGATCCGCGAGCTGCGCCTCTCGGACGGCGCGCTGCGCGAAGGCGTGCTTTACGAGATGGAGGGCCGCTTTCGCCATCAGGATATTCGCAGCCGAACGGCGCAGAGCCTGGCGAACCACTACGCGATTGATAACGACCAGGCACGTCGCGTGCTGGATACCACCGATCAGCTCTATCTGCAGTGGCGCGATCAAAATCCTAAGCTGGCGAACCCGCAGCTGGCGGCGCTGCTGAGGTGGGCGGCGATGCTGCATGAAGTGGGCCTCACCATCAACCACAGCGGCATGCAGCGCCACTCCGCCTATATCCTGCAAAACACCAATTTGCCTGGCTTTAACCAGGATCAGCAAACGCTACTGGCGGCGCTGGTACGCTTTCATCGCAAAGCCGTCAAGGTCGAGGATCTGCCGCGCGTGACGCTGTTTAAGAAAAAACAGTTTCTGCCGCTGCTGTTCCTGCTGCGCCTAGGCACCTTACTCAACAATCAGCGTCAGGCGACGACGCGTCCCGACTCGCTTAAGCTGACTACCGATGACGGCCACTGGACGCTGACGTTCCCGGCGGGCTATTTCAGCCAGAATAACCTGGTGCAGCTCGATCTGGAGCGTGAGCAGACCTACTGGACTGAGGTCACCGGCTGGAAGCTGATGCTGGAAGAAGAAGCCTGAGGAGATGGGCGCCTGCGCCCATCTGATAAAAGCGAACCATGATCAAAGAAAACTATTTTGCCGAAACCTATGGCCTGACGCCGACCCACTCTGAAGTGCTGGCGGCGCTGCCGCATCTGAATCCAGGCAAAGCGCTGGATCTCGGCTGCGGCAACGGCCGCAACAGCCTGTTTCTGAGTCAGAACGGCTTTGACGTCACCGCCTGGGATCACAATCCCGCCAGCCTGGCGCGTCTTGAGCAGATCGCCGCGCAGGAAGGGATTTCCACTATCCATACCGAGCAGCGCGATCTCAACCAGACGCGTTTTAACGGCGGCTACACTTTCGTGCTCTCCACCGTGGTGATGATGTTCCTGCAGCCGGAAACCATTCCGCAACTGATTGCCGATATGCAGGCGAGCACGGTAAGAGACGGGCATAACCTGATTGTCGCGGCGATGAGCACTGACGATTATCCCTGCCCGCTGGCGTTTCCCTTTACCTTTAAATCGGGCGAGCTGAGCCATTACTACCGCAACTGGCACATCCTGAAATATAACGAGCATGTCGGCCAGCTTCACAAGCGCGACGAGCAGGGCAACCGTATCAGCTGCCGCTTCGCCACGCTGCTGGCGCAAAAAGCCAGCCTGTAAAGCCGGGGCTGCGCACGCAGCCCTTTTAGCCTGCTCTTTTTTTAATCATTGATTGATTTTGACGCAGCAATATGACTAAATGTTGCCATCGCCCAACAGGGTCATTACAGGAAACAGCTCGCGTGAACAGCGCCATCCCTTCCCGAAGACGTGCCAAAACCAGTTCCTTTACCCGGATCGTTTTACTGATTAGCTTTATTATTCTCTTTAGCCGCCTGATTTTTATCCTGCCAGCCGCTTTTGAACATCATCAGCAGAAAAAAGCTGCGCCGGACGCCGCCCCGTTGAGCACCGCGATTCGCGACAGCCGCTAACCTTTTATCTCCTCTGCCTCTTCCCGCTAAACGCAGTCTAAACCGCGTCTTTTTTTGCGTCCTTTTGCGAGGCTAAACGCTACACTTCGTGCTGTAACTTTCAGACACAAAGGACTCGTTATGTCTGCCTCGCATACTCAACGTTTAAGTGAAATTCGTCATCGCATTCTGACGCTGCTGCTCAGTGAGCCAGATCTGGTGGACGCGCTGCTGGAGAAATCCGGCGATCGCAGCCCTGAACAGCAACGTGAAAATGCGACACATCAGGCTATCCTGGAGCAGGATATCGCTCAGCTGCACGCAGCGGATTTAGCCGATATTCTTGAAGCGCTGCCGGAAGAGGCGCGCCAGGCGCTGTGGCGGCTGGTCCCTGTCGCGAAACGCGGCCATGTGCTGGTAGAAGCGTCGGAAACCGTCTGGGCCAGCCTGACGGAAGAGATGAGCGACCGCGACATTCTGCGCGCCATCGAGCCGCTCGATATTGATGACCAGGTGTGGCTGGCGCGCTACCTGCCGCGCGATCTGACGGGGCGTCAGCTCGCCTCGCTGGAGCCAGGCCAGCGCGCGCGCGTGCTCAGCGTGGTCGATTTCGATCGCGATCGCGTCGGGCGCATTATGGATTTCAATATCCTGACGGTACGCGCCGACGTCACGCTGGCAACGGTGCAGCGCTATTTGCGCCACCGAAAAAGCATGCCGAACGGCACAGACAAGATTTTCATTACCGACGATAACAATCTGCTGCTGGGCGAGCTCTCACTGACCGATATTCTGCTCAACAAGCCGAAAAAACGCGTCGAGGAGGTGATGAACACCTCGCCCACCACCTTCCAGCTCAACGACAAGGCCGAAGACGCAGCAGGCGCTTTTGAGCGCTATAACCTTATCTCCGCCGCGGTCATCGACGCTAAAGGCAAGCTGATCGGACGCGTCACCATTGAGGACGTGGTCGACCTGGTCAACGAAGAGAATGAGAGCAATATTCGCCGCATGGGCGGCATCAGTCAGGAAGAGGATGTGTTCGCGCCGGTGCGCAAAGCGGTGCGCCGCCGCTGGGCCTGGCTGGCGATCAATCTCTGTACCGCCTTTATCGCGTCGCGCGTTATCGGTTTGTTTGAAGATACCATCTCGCAGCTGGTGGCACTGGCGACGCTGATGCCGATTGTCGCTGGCATCGGCGGCAACACCGGCAACCAGACCATTACCATGATTGTGCGCGCGCTGGCGCTGCATCAGGTCGAGCCGGGCAACTTCTCGTTTCTGATTGCGCGCGAGCTGGGCGTGGCGCTGCTTAACGGCCTGTTCTGGGGCGGCACCATGGGGCTGATCACCTGGCTGATGTATGACAATCTGGAACTGGGCGGCGTCATGATGCTGGCGATGGTGCTGAATTTGCTGCTGGCGGCGCTAATGGGCGTTTTGATCCCGCTGATTATGACCAAACTGAAGCGCGACCCGGCAGTGGGCTCCAGCGTACTGATTACCGCCATTACCGATACCGGCGGCTTCTTTATTTTCCTTGGTCTGGCGACGCTGTTTCTGCTGCATCACTGATTGCCGACGTCAGCGGCAGCGGCGAGGCAGTGTGCATAGCGCTGCATCGCCTGCTGCAGGTTGAGCCGCAGCGTTACCTGCGCCAGATCGCGCGTCCCGGCTGGAATAGCGTAGCTGCCGCGCTGCTCCAGCCATTCCAGCACGTCCGCCAGGTGCCAGAGCGCGGTTTTGCCGTCGTGTACCGGCGGTGGAAAATGTGGGCTGTGGTTCAGCATCAGCTTGCGCATATTCTGGCGGGAAACGCCGATAATGTCGGCCACGTCGGTCAGGCCGACAAAGTCGGGCGCCGCCTCGATAAGCTGCGCGTCCGGCACCGCGCTCTGCACGTCCTCGATAGCGCTCAGCACCGCCCGCTTTGCGCTGGAGGCGTCACGCGTAAACTCCAGCGCCATTTTTCCCGGCACCCCTAGCCCTGGCAGCGCATCGTCGCAGCCCGCGTCGATGAGCCGCTGGAGCAGCTGCTCTTCCGGCAAAAGCGGTTTTGGCAGCTGAAAACGCAGCGTAAAGACATATTCCATGTTGGCTCCTTAATGCAGTTTGCGCACCGCAATGCACTTGTCGACCACCCGCCGCAGCGCACGCGCATGGTTAAAGGCACTGCGCGGCGTGCTCCAGATGATGCTGATGCAAAACTCTCCGCAGCGGCATGCCGCCGAATGCATAGGGCAATACATTTTGCCCCAGCCATGGTGTGCCATCGTCACTATCTGCCATCCGTAGGCTTCGGCATGACGCAGCGCCGCCTCAATCTCTTTGTCTGGATGCCGTCTTCTTTCCATTTTGTCTGCACCTTACGCCAAATTCACCAGGTTGTCAATCGACAACTACGACAACCAATTCTGCCTGAGCAGCAGGATGCCTCAAACTCTTTTACAGAGGGGAATTGCATGGAAAATTATGGAAGAGGCGCCGCAAAAAATGTTATGCAGAGGCGTGTGCCGCGCCCTACACTTCCTTAAAACCCAAGGAGAAAAGCATGTTTAAACCCGATGATTTTGTGCAGTCTAAAACCGGCGGCCCGAAGATGCTGGTGCTGCGCGTGGAAGGCGAAACGTTGTGGTGCGCGCGCGTCGATGACGCCACGAAAAAAGAGATCGAGGTAAAGGCGGACAGCGTCAACCTCTACCATGAAGAGGGCGATTTCGGCGTTTGCTGACGCCTGCGCCGGGCGTTAGCCCGGCGGGTTATCCTGCTGCACATTGTCGCCGCCGATGCCGCCAATAAACGGCAGACGCAGGCGCAGCGGCGTAAAATCCACGCCCATATTCAGACCCAGCACATTCAGCTCAAAGCCCTCCTCCGCGCCGAGCGTCACGCCGGCGACGCCCAGAACGGAAACCTGAATGCCGCGCCCGGAAGGCGGCAGGCCAACCGGACGCCACAGCGGCCGATAATCTTTGCCGAGCGCGTTAGCGGGCATATCGAGTTTCAGTGCCGGCACTTCACGTCCGATATGGGCGAGAAAGGTGTTGCTGTTCGGTCCCGGCCAGGCGTGATAGGTATTCGGCCAGGGATAGGAGCGGATCGCCGCCTCGATGCGCGGGATCATCGCCTGCGCCGCCTCGCCGCGATGCTCCACCAGCAGACGCGGTTTCGCCCCATACCAGTAGCCGTCTGGCAGATTGCTGTTGCGCCGCACTTTATCGCCGCTGCCCCAGCTAATCACTTCATAGCGGCTGTAGCGCATCTCGCCTGCACGCTTGAAGATAATCCACGGATGCACCGCCACCGCCCCTTTCCAGCCGTAGGTGGGCGCGGCGTAGACCTGCACGATTGCCTGCGAAGCAAAACGCTGCGGATCGGGCGCCATGCCGGCGGAGTCGCGTCGCGCCGACCACCAGCCGCCCTGCCCGCCGGAGAGGTCGCCGTGGCGGGTCGCCTGCGCCAGGCTGGCGCCCAGCGACAGCAGGATCACCAGCAGAATGCAAAGGCTCACAGCCTTGAGTGGCAGCATAGATATGTCCTGGAGTGAACAGCGGAAAGAAAATCGCCAGCCTCTCTGACGACAGGCTGGCGAGGAATTAATCAACGCGCTTCAGTGTAAGCGGAAAGGTTATTCCCACTCAATGGTCGCCGGCGGCTTGCCGCTGATATCGTATACCACGCGGGAGATACCGTTGACTTCGTTGATGATGCGGTTAGAGACGCGGCCGAGGAAATCATACGGCAGATGCGCCCAGTGCGCGGTCATAAAGTCGATGGTCTCGACGGCGCGCAGCGAAACAACCCAGTCATATTTACGACCGTCGCCCATCACGCCCACGGAGCGCACCGGCAGGAAGACGGTGAACGCCTGGCTCACTTTGTTATAGAGATCCGCTTTGCGCAGCTCTTCAATAAAGATCGCATCGGCGCGACGCAGCAGATCGCAATACTCTTTCTTCACTTCGCCCAGCACGCGCACACCGAGGCCTGGGCCCGGGAACGGATGGCGATAGAGCATATCGTACGGCAGCCCCAGCTCCAGGCCGATCTTACGCACTTCATCTTTGAACAGCTCTTTCAGCGGCTCGACCAGGCCCAGCTTCATCTCTTTCGGCAGGCCGCCCACGTTGTGGTGGGATTTGATCACGTGCGCTTTGCCGGTCGCAGAGGCGGCGGACTCGATCACGTCTGGATAGATGGTGCCCTGCGCCAGCCATTTCACGTCGGTCAGCTTGCTCGCCTCTTCGTCGAACACTTCAACGAATACGCGGCCGATGATTTTACGCTTGGCTTCCGGATCGTTTTCGCCCGCCAGCGCGTCGAGGAAGCGCGCCTCCGCCGGAACGTGAACGATATTGAGGCCGAAGTGATCGCCGAACATATCCAGCACCTGCTCAGCCTCGTTCAGACGCAGCAGACCGTTGTCGACGAAGACGCAGATCAGACGATCGCCGATGGCGCGGTGCAGCAGCATTGCGGTCACGGAGGAGTCCACGCCACCCGACAGGCCGAGAATGACTTTATCGTTGCCGATTTGCTCACGCAGACGTTCGACCGCATCTTCGATAATTTTGGCCGGCGTCCACAGCGCTTCGCATTCGCAGATGTCGAGCACGAAACGCTCCAGCATGCGCAGACCCTGGCGCGTATGCGTGACTTCCGGATGGAACTGCACGCCGTAGAAACGCTTCTCTTCGTTCGCCATGATGGCGAACGGACAGGTTTCGGTGCTGGCGACGGTGACGAAGTCGGACGGAATCGCGGTCACTTTATCGCCGTGGCTCATCCAGACGTCGAGCAGCGGTTTGCCTGCGGCGCTGATGGCGTCTTCGATGTCACGGATCAGCGCGCTCGGGGTCAGCACTTCCACCTGCGCATAACCGAACTCGCGCTCGTTAGAACCTTCGACTTTGCCGCCCAGCTGCATCGCCATGGTCTGCATGCCGTAGCAGACGCCGAGCACCGGTACGCCTGCGTTAAAGACATACTCCGGCGCGCGCGGGCTGTTGAGTTCGGTGGTGCTTTCCGGGCCGCCGGAAAGGATGATGCCGTTCGGGTTGAACTGGCGGATCTGCTCTTCGGTGACATCCCATGCCCAGAGTTCGCAGTACACGCCCAGCTCGCGGACGCGGCGCGCGACCAGCTGCGTGTATTGAGAACCAAAATCGAGAATCAGAATGCGATGCTTATGAATATTTTCCGTCGTCATTGAGGCGTTTCCAGAGCGGGTAACTTGATAATGAAAGCGCCCGGCTGATGCCGGGCGATAAATCTCAGGGGATCAGGATCCCATACGGTAGTTCGGTGACTCTTTGGTGATAGTCACATCGTGCACGTGGCTTTCGTTGATGCCGGCGCCGCTGATGCGGACGAACTCCGCTTTGGTGCGCAGATCGTCGATAGTCTGGCAGCCAGTCAGGCCCATACAGGAGCGCAGGCCGCCCATCTGCTGGTGAACGATCTCTTTCAGGCGGCCTTTATAGGCAACGCGGCCTTCGATGCCTTCCGGCACCAGTTTGTCAGCGGCGTTATCGCTCTGGAAATAGCGGTCGGATGAGCCTTTGGACATCGCGCCCAGCGACCCCATGCCGCGGTAGGATTTGAAAGCGCGGCCCTGATAGAGCTCGATTTCACCCGGCGACTCTTCCGTACCGGCCAGCATGGAGCCAACCATGACGGCAGCTGCGCCCGCGGCGATCGCTTTGGCGATGTCGCCGGAGAAACGGATACCGCCGTCGGCGATAACCGGGATGCCGGTGCCTTCCAGCGCTTCGACCGCGTCGGAAACGGCAGTGATCTGCGGCACACCTACGCCGGTGACGATACGGGTCGTACAGATAGAGCCCGGACCGATGCCGACTTTCACCGCGCTTACGCCCGCTTCCGCCAGTGCCCGTGCGCCTGCGCCGGTCGCGACGTTGCCGCCGATGATCTCCAAATCAGGATATTTTGCGCGGGTCTCGCGGATGCGCTGCAGCACGCCTTCTGAGTGACCGTGCGATGAGTCGATCAGCAGCACGTCAACGCCCGCGGCGACCAGCGCGTCAACGCGCTCTTCATTGCCCGCGCCTGCGCCCACTGCCGCGCCAACGCGCAGACGGCCCTGCGCATCTTTACAGGCGTTCGGCTTACGTTCTGCTTTCTGGAAGTCTTTAACGGTGATCATGCCAAGCAGATGGAAGCTGTCGTCCACCACCAGCGCTTTCTCGACGCGTTTTTCGTGCATTCTCTGCAGCACGACGTCACGCGCCTCACCCTCTTTCACCGTGACCAGACGTTCTTTCGGCGTCATAACGGCGGTAACCGGCTGCGCCAGGTCGGTAACGAAGCGCACGTCACGTCCGGTGATGATGCCGACCAGCTCGTTGCTTTCATTCACGACTGGATAGCCCGCAAAGCCGTTGCGCTCGGTCAGGGCTTTGACTTCCGCCAGCGTCGTGGTCGGCAGGACGGTTTGCGGTTCGGTTACCACGCCGCTTTCATGCTTCTTCACCTTGCGAACTTCATCCGCCTGGCGCTCAATTGACATGTTTTTGTGTATAAAGCCCAGACCGCCTTCCTGCGCCAGCGCAATAGCCAGTCCCGCTTCGGTTACGGTGTCCATAGCGGCGGAGAGCATTGGGATGTTGAGACGAATGTTTTTCGTCAGCTGAGTGCTGAGATCGGCCGTGTTAGGCAGAACAGTGGAGTGAGCAGGAACGAGCAGAACGTCGTCGAAAGTAAGAGCTTCTTTAGCGATTCTTAGCATGGCAATATCTCAACCTGGGGTGAATGAGAACAGATAAAATATTGCCGCGGCATTATACAGGCCGTAATCGTTTGCCTCCAGCATTATTTTAGAAAAAGTCTTGATCCTCGCCAGCAGCCATGTAGTATCGGTTAATTAACCCTCTGATTTACTATTTGATCTCCATCACATGTCGCTACCCCCGATCGCCAATGTTTTTACCGTCAGCCGCCTGAATACGACGGTGCGTCAGCTTCTGGAACAGGAGATGGGCTCGGTGTGGCTGAGCGCGGAGATCTCCAACTTTTCTCAGCCCGCCTCGGGCCACTGGTACTTCACGCTGAAGGATGACGGCGCGCAGGTGCGCTGCGCGATGTTCCGCAATAGCAACCGCCGTGTCACCTTCCGTCCGCAGCACGGCCAGCAAATCCTGGTGCGCGCCACCATCACGCTTTATGAGCCGCGCGGCGACTATCAGCTGATTATCGAAAGCATGCATCCGGCGGGCGAAGGGGCGCTGCAGCAGCAGTTCGAGCTGCTTAAGGCGAAGCTGACGAGCGAAGGGCTGTTCGACCAGCAGCATAAACAGCCGCTGCCCGAGCCGGCGAAACAGGTCGGCGTGATCACCTCTGCGACCGGCGCGGCACTGCATGATGTGCTGCGCGTGCTGCACCGCCGCGATCCTTCGCTGCCGGTGATTATCTATCCTACACCGGTCCAGGGCGCCGACGCGCCGGCCGCTATCGTGCGCGCGATTGAGCTGGCGAACCAGCGCGCAGAGTGCGACGTGCTGATCGTCGGCCGCGGCGGCGGCTCGCTGGAAGATCTCTGGAGCTTCAACGAAGAGCGCGTCGCGCGCGCTATTTTCGCCAGCCGTATTCCGGTGGTGAGCGCCGTCGGCCATGAAACTGACGTCACCATCGCTGATTTCGTCGCCGACCTGCGTGCGCCGACGCCGTCCGCCGCAGCTGAAATCGTGAGCAGAAATCAGACGGAACTGCTGCGACAGTTGCTCTCACAGCAACAACGGCTGGAAATGGCGATGGATTACTATCTGGCGCAGCAACAGCGTCGCTTCTCCCGTCTCGATCATCGCCTGCAGCAGCAGCATCCGCAGCTTCGCCTGGCGCGTCAGCAGACCGCCCTGTTCCGCCTGCAGCAGCGGCTCAACGAGGCGATGGAAAACCGGCTACGTCAGAGCCTGCGGCAGCAGGATCGGCTTTCTCAGCGTCTTGCCGCGCATCAGCCGCAGCCGCGGCTGTTTCAGGCACAGCGCCAGCTGGAGCAGATGCGCTATCGCCTGCAGCAGAGCATGGAGAAGATGCTTAACCGCGACAGACAGCGCTTCGCAACCCTTGCCGCGCAGCTGGAAGGCGTCAGCCCGCTGGCGACGCTGGCGCGCGGCTTCAGCGTGACGACCGATAGCAGCGGCCAGGTGGTGAAAAAAACCGCCCAGCTGCAGAGCGGCGATACCCTGCGCACGCGTCTCGACGATGGCTGGGTGGAAAGCCAGGTGACCAGCCTGCTGCCGGAAAAAAAACGCCGCCGTAAAACCGCTTCCTGAACAAAGACTATACTTTTTGGCACATTACTTGTGCCAAGGAGTCGGGTATGTCTTACAGCGTTATCCCCCCCTATATCTTGCGTAACATTGTGACCCACGGTTCCAGCCATCAACAGGACTATGCGCGCCGCACGCTGATGCACGTTCAGCATCTGATGGCGGAGAACTGGCAAAAGCCGGTCGCGCCGCAGACGGCGACGGGCGGCCATGTCGAGCGCGAAATCTTTGACGCGAAAAACACGCAGAACCTGCCGGGCGAGCTGCTGCGCAGCGAAGGTCAGCCTGACACCGGCGATGTCGCCGCCCGGGAAGCCTGGGATTATCTTGGCGTAACCTATGATTTCTTCTGGCAAACCTATCAGCGCAACTCCCTCGACAATCAGGGGCTGAAGCTACTCGGCACCGTCCACTACGGCAAGGCGTACCAAAACGCCTTCTGGAACGGACAGCAGATGGTGTTCGGCGACGGCGACGGCGAAATCTTTAACCGCTTTACTATCGCCATCGACGTGGTAGCGCACGAGCTGGCGCACGGCGTGACCGAGACGGAAGCCGGATTGATCTATTTCGAACAGGCGGGCGCGCTAAACGAGTCGCTCTCAGACGTCTTCGGCTCGCTGGTTAAGCAGTTCCATCTGAAGCAGAGCGCGGACAAAGCTGACTGGATTATCGGCGAAGGCCTGCTGGCGAGCGGTATTAACGGACGCGGGCTGCGCTCGATGGCGGAGCCGGGCACCGCCTATGACGATCCGATGCTGGGCAAGGATCCGCAGCCTGCGCATATGGATCACTATATCAAGACGCGTGAAGACAACGGCGGCGTGCATCTGAATTCCGGCATACCCAACCGCGCCTTTTACCTGGCGGCGAAAGCGCTGGGCGGCTATGCCTGGGAGCAAGCGGGTCAGGCCTGGTACGACACGGTGTGCGACAAATCGCTGCCGCAGGACGCCGATTTCAGCACCTTCGCGCAGCTGACCATTCAGCACGGCGAAAGCCGCTTTAATCGTTCAGTGGCGCAGTCGATCGAACAGGCGTGGAAGGAGGTTGGCGTGCTATGAGTTCTCTTCCCGAGCTGACCGACGACGCGGTGATTGAAGTCGAGCGCGAAGGCGGACTGGCCTTTATTCCCGGCCTGCGCGGCGCGCGGCGTTTCGCGCTGGCTCAGCTGCCGCAGCCGCAAAAGCAGCGCGTCTGTCAGGTTCTGGAACAGGCGCTGCCGCTGGGCGAACCTGAAGATAAAGCGCCAGAGATCGGGCGTAGCGATCAGCGCTACTTCCGCATTCAGATCAGCTACGCCACGCACCGCGAAGTCGGCACTATCGTCTTGTTGATTCCGGAGCAGGTCGCGCCGCCGGAGCTGGAAGCGCTCTGGCGCGACGGCGACGAGCCGACGCAATAAAAAAGGCCGCCGCAGAGAGGGCGGCCTTATGAAGGCGCTTCAGGCCTGTCCAGTCAACAGCCGGTAAAGGCGGGGATCATTCCCCGCCTTCCGGTTGCTACTTACCAGATTCGTAAGCCATCGAAGCAGCCACCTCGCGCTGGTTGTCCCGGTAGCGGATTTCACACAGCGATTTCCGCGTCAGCCAGGTAAAGATTAAAAGTGTGAGACACACCAGTAATACGCAACAAACCAGCGTTAGCTGTGGCAATTTCATGGTTACTCCTCCTTGCGCAGAGCGCGGTAAGAGGCTACCCTGCTGTTGTTGGGACAGTGGGCAGCCTCGTGGGTTAATGAAAATTAACTACGGGGCTTTCTCTTTTCTGCCTCACAACCAGCTTGCCGATCGCTTAAGGCAGAAACCTCAAGCGCCGCCGCGATTATACTCGTTCCTCCCCCCTGCCCAACCGCCGTGCCGCGACTTAGCGACCTGCTTCCCAAACGCTTTTTGCAATTGCCGCCACGCTTACACTTTATTGTGCGCCAAATAAAAAACCCCACGCCGGAGCGCAGGGTTTTGTAAATAACGCTTCGCCGTTACGGCAGCGCGTAGGCAATAACGTAATCGCCGCGATCCGGCGACTGACGCGCGCCGCCTGCGGAGATCAAGATGTACTGTTTACCGTTTTTCGGCGAAACATAGCTGATAGGACCGCCCTGGCTACCGACAGGCAGACGGGCTTTCCATACCTCTTTACCCGTAGAGCTGTCGAAGGCGCGCAGATAGTAGTCCTGCGTACCGGCGATAAACACCAGTCCGCCCTGCGTTGCCAGCGTACCGCCCAGCGTCGGCATGCCGATCGGCATCTGCGCGTGCATTTTAATCCCGAATGGACCGGTATCCTGCACCGTGCCGACCGGCACCTGCCAGACGATTTTACGCGTCTTCATATCGATGGCCGACAGCGTGCCGAACGGCGGCGCCTGGCAAGGAATGCCCAGCGGCGACATAAAGCGGTTTTTGTTAACCGCGTACGGCGTGCCTTTCAGCGGCACCGCGCCCATGCCGGTATTGATCGCTTCGCCGCCGTTGCTGCCGCGGGAGATGTTGCTGGTATCTGCCGGGATCATCTGCACCCACAGGCCGAGACGCATATCGTTGACGAACATGTACTGGTTGTTCGGATCGAACGACATGCTGCCCCAGTTCATGCCGCCGAGCGAGCCCGGGAAACTGAGCGACTTGTCGGTATCCGGCACGGTGAAGAGGCCGTTGTAACGCATCGATTTAAAGGCGATGCGGCACGCCAGCTGATCGAACGGCGTTGCGCCCCACATGTCGGACTCGGTCAGCGTCTGGTTGCCAATCTGCGGCATCTCGGTCGAATGCGGCTGCGTTTTCGTATACTGCTCGTTCGGGATATGGCCCTGCGGCATCGGCAGCTCTTCGACTTTTGTCAGCGGCTTGCCGGTTTCGCGATCCAGCACGAAGATCATGCCGGTTTTCCCGCCGATAACTACCGCCGGTTTGGTGGTGCCATCCTTCATCGGGAAATCGACCAGGCTCGGCTGCATCGGCAGGTCGAAGTCCCACAGATCGTTATGCACGGTCTGGTAGACCCACTTCTCTTTGCCCGTGGTCGCATCCAGCGCCAGCACGGAGGCGCCATATTTATGGTCCAGTTCGGTGCGGTTTGCGCCCCACAGATCCACTGAGGAGCTGCCCATCGGGATGAATACCGTGTTCATCGCCGGATCGTATGACATCGGCGCCCAGGAGTTCGGGGTGCTGCGTTTGTAATCCTGGCCCGGCATCAGCACGGCGTTCGGATCGACATTGCCTGGGTCAAACGCCCAGCGCTGTTTGCCGGTGATCACATCGAAACCGCGCAGCACGCCGCCCGGCATATCTGTCTGGACGTTATCCGCGACGCGTCCGCCCACCACCACTGTAGTGCCTGCCAGCGTCGGCGCTGACGTCAGCTGATATTTCGGATCCTGCGCTTCGCCCAGCCCCTCTTTCAAATTGACCACGCCATGGTCGCCGAAGTTTTCGCAGAACTCGCCGTTGTCGGCGTTAATCGCAATCAGACGCGCGTCGATGGTGTTCATCAGAATACGACGCTGGCAGGTATCCCCTGCCGCCAGGCTAACTGCTGGTACCGGCGTCGAGCCAGGCTTGCTCGGCTGAGTCAGCGGTTTGGTGGCGTCAAAGTAGGCCAGACCGCGGCAGCGCGGCCAGACTTCCACTTTCGCGTTGATTTCGCGTTTCCAGATCTGCTTGCCGCTGTCCGCTTCCACCGCAATCACGTTGTTGTGCGGCGTACAGAGGTAGATCGTGTTGCCAATCTGCAGCGGCGTTTGCTGATCTTCCGCTCCGTTGCCGGTCGGGCTGATCGGCGTATCGCCAGTGTGGAAGGTCCAGGCTACTTTGAGATCTTTTACGTTATCGCGCGTGATCTGGTCGATAGCGGCAAAGCGGTCGCCGCCCGGCGTGCGGCCATAGTTATTCCAGTCCTGCTGCGGCTTGCTCTTATCGACCGGGATCAGCGGCAGCGCTTTGCCGGTAAAGGCCACGGTGGGATGCGGCTGGAACATCTGCACCAGCGTGCCGACCATACCGACAGCGATCACCGCTGACAGCACGTAAGAGACCTTCGCCAGCGAGGATTTACCTTCGCGCTTGCGCAGCGCAGGCCAGGTCAGAAATGCCAGCAGCATCAGACCCGACGGCACCATCAGGCGCGATACCAGCGGCCAGAAAGACCAGCCCGCGTCCGCCAGCGCCCAAATCAGCGTGCCGACGAAGACCAATATAAACAGCACGACGGCGGAGGACTTGCGACGGACGAACTGGATTGCCGACAGCAGCATCACGATGCCTGCAATCAGGAAATACCAGCTACCGCCCAGCGCGACCAGCTTGCCGCCGCCAATTGCAAAGAACAGGCCGATGGCCAGCAGCACCAGCCCCAGCAAAATCGACCAGATACCCAACCCTTTGCCGGATCGGGAGGATGTTTCAGCCATAACACTTACTCTCCTGAAAAAATAAAGCCACCGCGCCTCAGCCTTCTGAAGCGTGACGACATCTGATGCGTCGGATATCGCTTTATTTTGATGCGTAATGGTACGGACCTGTGTCCGGGATGCAGGCATTGTGAGCAAGGTGACAATGAGGTGTGGTCGCGCCCGTCACAATACGGGGCGGGATTGTACCATCTGGTACATTGTGAGGTGAACATTTATAACGGGCTGTATACGCAGCAATAGCATTTTTGCTACAAACTTAGGGTTAACACGTGCCCAGGCACAGGCCTGACGTTAAGCGTAGAAGTAACCCAATGCGTAAATGGCGCGCCGTCTGTTTGCCGCCGCCGAAAACAACAAAGGGACCTTTCGGTCCCTTCGGTTTAACGCTTGTTCTTCTTCAGATGCGAAAGCAGGCGCTTACGCTTGCGCTGCTGCGTCGGCGTCAGAAGGTTGCGTTTGCCCGCAAAGGGGTTATCCCCCTCTTTGAACTGAATGCGAATCGGCGTGCCCATCACGTTAAGCGAACGACGGAAGTAGTTCATCAGATAGCGCTTGTAGGAGTCGGGCAAATCTTTCACCTGGTTGCCGTGGATCACCACGATCGGCGGGTTGTAACCGCCGGCATGCGCATACTTTAGCTTCACGCGACGACCACGCACCAGCGGCGGCTGATGGTCTTCGGCGGCCATGTTCATGATGCGCGTCAGCATAGAGGTGTTAACGCGTTTGGTTGAGCAGTCGTAGGCTTCGGTAACCGATTCGAACAGGTTGCCAACGCCGCTGCCGTGCAGCGCGGAGATAAAGTGCACGCGAGCAAAGTCGATAAAGCCGAGACGATAGTCCAGCGTCTCTTTGACCTCGTCTTTAATTTCCTGCGTCAGCCCGTCCCACTTGTTCACCACGATCACCAGCGAACGACCGCTGTTGAGAATAAAGCCAAGCAGCGACAGATCCTGATCGGAGATGCCTTCGCGCGCGTCGATCACCAGCAATACGACGTTGGCATCTTCAATCGCCTGCAGGGTTTTAATGACCGAGAATTTCTCTACCGTATCGGTGATTTTGCCGCGCTTACGCACGCCCGCGGTATCAATCAGGATATATTCCCGGTCGTCGCGCTGCATTGGAATATAGATGCTGTCGCGCGTGGTGCCCGGCATATCGTAAACCACCACGCGATCTTCGCCGAGAATACGGTTGGTCAGCGTCGATTTGCCGACGTTAGGACGACCGACGATAGCCAGCTTAATCGGCAGACCGGTCGGATCGAACGCCTCTTCTTCCTCTTCTTCCGGCGCTTCGCCGCTCTCTTGCGCCGCCAGCGCCGCCCAGTAGGCTTCGTTCTCGTCCTCTTCCGTCACTTCGCGCGGATCGACTTCGTCCATCCACGGCAGCAAAGCGGTTTCCAGCAGGCTGGTTACGCCGCGACCGTGCGATGCCGCGATAGCATGGATCTCACCCAGACCCAGCGAGTAGAAGTCGACAACCGCTGAATCGGGATCGAGGCCGTCGGTTTTGTTCGCCACCAGGAACGTCGGTTTCTGGCGCGAGCGAATATGGTTAGCGATCTGCTTGTCTGCCGGCATCACGCCCGCGCGCGCATCGACCATAAACAGCACCACGTCCGCCTCTTCAATCGCCAGCAGCGACTGTTCAGCCATACGCGTTTCGACGCCCTCTTCAGTGCCGTCGATACCGCCAGTATCAATAACAATAAATTCGCGCCCTTCCACTTCGGCGCGACCATATTTGCGATCGCGTGTCAGTCCAGGAAAATCCGCCACCAGCGCATCACGAGTGCGCGTTAAGCGGTTAAACAGCGTGGATTTCCCCACATTGGGACGCCCAACCAGCGCGACCACAGGTATCATAACAGTGCCTCAATAAAAAAATTAATCGCCCGAATGGCGTGATTATAACGGTTTTAACCGCCGGGTTCAGGCTGAAGGCGCTAAGAATATCATGCCTGACTAAAAACGAAACGGCTCCTGACGCGTCAGGAGCCGTTAAACGGAAAGCAAATCCGGTGGCGCGTTAACGCGTAATCGCGTAAACCTCGCCGCCCTTAGCCTGAATGATCAGCTTGTCGCTGGCAACAACCGGCTCGCTCTGGAAGCCATCGCTGTCGACTTTCTGCTGCGCCACGAAACGACCGTCCGAAGTATTAATCCAGTGCAGATAGCCTTCGCTGTCGCCTACCACCAGATAGCCGTTATAGAGCACCGGCGCAGTCAGGTTGCGGTGCAGCAGATCGCTTTGACGCCAGATGGCAACGCCGCCGTCAGCGTTCAGCGCGATTACGCGGTCATCCTGATCCACCAGATAGATGCGGCCAGCATCGACAATCAGATCTTTCACGCCGCCGATTTCACGCTTCCACAGGATTTGGCCGGAGCGCAGGTCGAGCGCGGTCAGATTGCCGTTATACGCCAGCGCGTAAACCACGCCATTGACGATAACCGGCGTCGTATCGACGTCGTTCAGGCGATCGATTTCGGTCGCGCCGCTCGGCTGGGAGATACGCTGCTGCCAGATAAGCTGGCCCTGATTCATAATAACCGCGCTAACGCGGCCGTTATCGCCGCCGACGATTGCGCCGCCGAACGCGGTCGCGGGTGCAGATTCGCCGCGCAGCGACAGCGCAGGCATGTCGAGGTTAACGCTCCACTTCACTACGCCGCTGTTTTGATCCAGCCCCTGCAACATGCCGTTGCTGGTATGCACAAGCACCAGGCCGTCGCTCACCACCGGACGCGACAGCGCTTCGCCAGCGACTTTGGTCTGCCAGGCGATGCTGCCGTCGCTGCTGTTCAGAGCGAACAGCTGGCCGCGCTCGCTGCCGATATAAATGTGCTCGCCCGCTGCGGTCACGCCGCCAGAGAGCAGGGCCGAAATATTTTTCGAGAAGAAGCCGGTTTTCTCAGAGAGATCGACTTTCCATTTTTCTTTGCCGTTGGAGGCGTCCAGCGCTTTGACTACGCCGAAACGATCCGCCGCAAATACGGTATTGTCCTGCCAGGCCGGATGCAGGTTAGAGTAGAAATCGCCAATGCCGTCACCGACCGACGTGCTCCACACTTCCTGGGGAGTAAACTGGTTTTCCACCTTTGGCAGCGGGGCCATTTTCACTACATCTTCTTCGCCGCTGAACAGCGAACAACCGCTGAGCAGAGTGACTGAAATCAGTCCTGGCAGCAGGTATTTACGTAATTCCATGCGCTCTCTCTTGACTGGCTTAGCTTAAGTTATTCATCTTCATCTGCATCATTTGCTTCAGCGCCGGAGAAGCGTCTGACTCGACGCCTTTGCTCCACGCATCGCGCGCGCCCTGCTTGTCGCCTTTGCTCAGCAGCGCTTCGCCGCGAATATCCGCCACAATGGCTGTCCAGCCATCGCCCTTGACAGCATCGAGGGTTTTAAGGGCGGCATCCGCCTGATTTTGTTGCAGTTGAATGCGCGCCAGCCGCAGGTTGATAACCGCCTGCAGATTGGCATCTTTGGTATTCTTCAGACCGTTTTCCAGCAGGGAAGACGCTTTATCGAGCTGGTTGGCGTCGACATACTGCTTAGCCGCATCCAGCGCCGCCAGCGCGCCGTAGGTATTGCTGTTTTCGCTGACGAATTTCGCTACCGTATCCAGCGTGGCTGGCCGATCGGCTTTCATGGCGCTGGTCACTTGCTGATACTGGGCCGAAAGCGCTTTTGACGAGCCCTCTTCATGGCTGGCCCAGTAGCGCCAGCCGCCAAGCGCGGCAATACCGATAATCACGCCGACCGCCAGCGCCTTGCCGTTACTGGCAAAAAAGCGACGTAGCGCGTCAACCTGCTCGTTTTCGTTGCTATAAACTTCCACGCGATCCCTCTCCTTTCTCTGGTTGGTGCCGTGCCACGCTTACTTCAGCAGCGTGCGCAATGCAGCAGCAGCCTCTGTCTGCGCCAGCGTTTGCTGATCGCCGCTGCGCAGATCTTTAACCACAACCTGACCGGCCTTCACTTCGTCCTCGCCGACTACCAGCGCGACGCGAGCGCCCCACTTGTCGGCGCGAGCAAACTGCTTCTTAAAGTTGCCGCCGCCAAAGTTGGTCATCAGCTTCAGTTCCGGCGCCTCATCGCGCAGTTTTTCCGCCAGCTGCATCGCAGCGGACTGAACGCCCTGGCCCGAAGCGATAACATAGACATCAACAACGCGCGTCGGTTCAAATTCAGGATTTACCGCCTGCACCAGCAGCACCAGGCGCTCCAGGCCCATGGCGAAACCGACCGCTGGCGTAGCACGGCCGCCCAGCTGCTCGACCAGACCGTCGTAGCGGCCGCCGCCGCACACCGTGCCCTGCGCGCCGAGGCTCTCGGTCACCCATTCGAAAACGGTGCGGTTGTAGTAGTCGAGGCCGCGCACCAGGCGCTGGTTGATGCGATAGGCGATACCGGCATCATCCAGCAGGGCGCACAGCCCCTGGAAATGCTGGCGCGATTCGTCGTCGAGATGATCCATCAGCTGCGGCGCGTCGTTAAGCAGCGTCTGCACGTCGGGATTTTTGCTGTCGAGCACGCGCAGCGGATTGGTGTACATGCGGCGCTTGCTGTCTTCATCCAGCGTCTCTTTGTGCAGCTCGAGGAACGCCACCAGCGCTTCGCGGTAGTTGGCGCGTGCCTCCAGTGACCCGATGGAGTTGAGCTCCAGACGCACGTGGTCGGCGATGCCCAATACCTTCCACCAGCGGGCCGTCAGCATAATCAGCTCGGCGTCCACGTCCGGCCCCTGCAGGCCAAACACCTCAGCGCCCAGCTGGTGGAACTGACGGTAGCGTCCTTTCTGCGGACGCTCGTAGCGGAACATGGGTCCCATGTACCACAGACGCTGCTCCTGATTGTAGAGCAGGCCATGTTCGATGCCGGCGCGCACGCAGCCTGCGGTGCCTTCGGGACGCAGCGTCAGGCTTTCACCGTTGCGGTCGTCAAAGGTGTACATCTCTTTTTCGACCACATCGGTGACTTCGCCGATGGCGCGTTTAAACAGCGGAGTCTGCTCGACGATCGGCATGCGAATTTCGCTGTAGCCGTAGCTGGCCAGCACCTGCTTGAGCGACCCTTCGATGCGTTGCCAGAGAGCCGTATCCGCCGGCAGGTAGTCGTTCATGCCGCGGATAGCTTGAATATTCTTCGCCACGTTAAAATCTCTTAATGCAAAAAAACCTGTCCGGCATCATACCTTATGAGGATGAAACCGCACAGGTTCATTGAACAAAGTCGCGATGGCTGCGCCGACGCTTAGTTTTCCAGCTGCTGAACGTTGATGCGACGATTTTCGTCCAGCATGGTCGCTTTGGCGCGGATGCGCGCTTCCAGCTGGTCGATCATATCGTCGTTGTCGAGACGATCGCGCTGGCGTACGCCATCTTCATAGAAGCCGCTTTTCTTGTTGCCGCCGGTGACGCCCAGCGTCGATACCGTTGCTTCGCCAGGACCGTTCACCACGCAGCCGATAATCGAGACGTCCATCGGCGTAATGATATCTTCCAGCCGCTGTTCAAGCGCGTTAACCGTGCCGATAACGTCGAACTCCTGACGCGAACAGGTCGGGCAGGCGATAAAGTTGATGCCGCGCGCGCGAATGCGCAGCGACTTCAGAATGTCGAAGCCGACCTTCACCTCTTCGATCGGATCGGCCGCCAGCGAAATACGCAGCGTATCGCCGATCCCTTCTGAGAGCAGCAGCCCCAGGCCGATCGCCGATTTCACCGCGCCGGCGCGCGCGCCGCCCGCTTCGGTAATGCCGAGGTGCAGCGGCTGGTCGATCTGCTTCGCCAGCAGGCGATAAGATTCGACGGCCAGGAAGACGTCTGACGCTTTGACGCTCACTTTGAACTGATCGAAGTTAAGACGATCGAGATGATCGACGTGGCGCATCGCCGACTCCAGCAGCGCCTGCGGCGTCGGCTCACCGTACTTCTCCTGCAGATCTTTTTCCAGCGAGCCAGCATTCACGCCGATACGGATCGGAATATTGTGGTCGCGCGCGCAGTCCACCACCTGGCGGATACGCTCATTATTGCCGATGTTGCCTGGGTTGATACGCAGACAGTCGACGCCATATTCGGCGACTTTCAGCGCGATGCGGTAGTCAAAATGGATATCGGCTACCAGCGGCACGTTAACGCGCTGCTTGATGAGCTTAAAGGCTTCGGCGGCATCCATGGTCGGCACGGAGACGCGGACGATATCGACGCCGACGCGCTCAAGCGCTTTGATCTGATTGACCGTCGCCTCTACGTCGGTTGTGCGGGTATTGGTCATCGACTGGACGGCGATAGGCGCGCCGTCGCCGACAGGCACCTTGCCGACATAAATCCGGGTCGATTTACGACGGATAATGGGTGCTTCGTTATGCATATTCTTTCTCCACAATTGCCCCGGGCGCGATGCAGCGTTATTGCGCACCCAACGTCAGGCGAGCAACCTGGTTATTACGGATAAAACGACTTAAATCAACCGGCTGGTTCTGATATTGCACCTGCACCGCTCTCGGTGCGCCGATTTTCAGGCGATAGGGCGCAGTGCCGGAAAGGCTGAGTTTACCACCGCTGCGTTGCATTCCGCTGAAGAGTTTTTTACCGGTGGCGTCGCTCACTTCCAGCCAGCAGTCGGCGTTGAAATTCATGACCACGGTATTAGGATCGGCAGCCGCTTCACCCACGGCGGCGGCGCTGGTCGGCAGCTGACCGGCAGTGGCCGACGGGCTGGCCGCGTTATCGACCGGCGCCTGGCTCGGCGATACCACGGCGCTGTTCGCCGCAGTGGCGGCCGGCGCCGCGCTGTTCGCGGCGCTCTGCGCGGGCGCGGTGCTGGACGGCTGGCTGGCGGCAGGGGCTGCCGCGCTGGCGTCCGCGCTATTAGTTTCGTCTGGCGCAGCAGGTGCCGCCGTCTCGTCGCTGGCGCCGCCGTCGAGCGGAATAGACTGGCTCGCGTCGCTGCTGCTGCCGTTTTGATCGGCCATAGAAACCAAATCCTCCTGCGACGCCTTATGGTTTTGCCACCACCAGGCGCCGGTCAGGCCCACCACCACGAAGAGCACCAGCCAGGTGAAGATCCTCAGCCAGCCGTCGCGCTTCTTGCGGCGTTTGCCCAGCGAGAAGTGCTGCATCGGTTCGATTTTGGCCGCACGCACCGGCGTCTGCTTCGCCATCATCGGCAGCAGTTCCTCTTCAGGAATGTGCACCAGACGCGCATAGGAGCGAATGTATCCACGCAAAAAGGTCGACGCCAGATCGGCAGGCGCTTTGTCCTCTTCGATATCGCGTACGGTCGTAAGTTTCAGGCACAGGCGTTCAGCCACGTTTTGCTGAGTCAGCCCCATTTTCTCACGGGCCAGACGCAGGCGTTCGCCTGTGGAATGTACTGCAGAGTTGTCTTGAGTGGCTTCAGTATTCATTAGCTAAATAACGCTGGTACTGTATCGATTGTGGAAAACTTCGCGCCAACCGGTCGCCATAACGTGTAACGTCAGCAGCGTTTCCCTGTTGCGCGGCGAAACGTATCTGTAACTCTAAGCTGCGCGCCGTAGCAGGCAGATATTGCTGATAAAGCTCTATTAACAGTAGAGCACGCGCCGGGGAGAGGAGCCGTTGTTTTTCCGCCTCGTCCAGCAGAGCGTCGCCTTTCGCGCGATCCGCCTTCAGCGCCTGACTCAGCGCCGCTCGCGCGGCCAGCGTCTCGTCTGCCTGAAGATAGCAATACCCCGACAGTTCCCACGCATCGATGCGCGCTTCATTTTCCGATGCGCTCATCGCCTGCTTAAACTGTTGATGCGCTTCGTCATACTGCCCTAAAGCGCAGAGAAACGCACCGTAATTGTTAGCAACAAAGCCATTTGCCGGTGCCAGCCGCTGCGCCTGCTGGTAGCTGCGCGCCGCCTCATCGCGACGGCCCTGTTTCTCCGCCAGGCGCGCCAGCGCCAGGGCCATTCGATAGTCGCGGGGCGCGGCGGCCTGCGCTCGCTGGAAATTGCGGCGCGCGCTGGCATAATCCTCCGCCGCCAGATAGTGCATTCCCAGCGCCAGACGCGTTTCGGCCGCGCCGGAATGCGGCGGCTGGCTGACACACCCGGTTACAACAATCAGGGCCAGCAGGCTGGCCGGTAATCCTTTACCCATTTCGTTCTCCTGGTCGCAGAGAGATTGCGTGGCAGCAGCCTGCCACGCGTTGCGACCCGGTCAAACCGATCTGTCCCCGGTTTCAGAGCGCCTTCACAGATATGGCTTCGCCCGCCATTTTTTTACGCAGGGTACGCTTGGTGCGGTCGATCACGTCGCCCGCCAGCTGACCGCAGGCTGCATCGATATCGTCTCCGCGCGTTTTACGCACGATAGTGGTAAAGCCATATTCCATCAATACTTTGGCAAAACGGTCAACGCGGCTGTTGGAGCTACGGCCATAGGGCGCGCCCGGGAAGGGGTTCCAGGGAATCAGGTTGATCTTGCTCGGCGTATCTTTCAACAGCGCCGCCAGCTCGTGCGCATCGTCAGTGCTGTCGTTCACGTGGTCCAGCATCACATATTCGATGGTAACCCGTCCCTGATTGGCGTTCGACTTCGCCAGATAGCGCTTCACCGCACCGAGGAACATCTCAATATTGTACTTTTTGTTAATCGGCACGATATCGTCACGCAGCCTGTCGTTCGGCGCATGCAGCGAAATCGCCAGCGCCACGTCGATCATATCGCCAAGCTTATCCAGGGCTGGCACTACGCCTGAGGTTGACAGGGTAACGCGACGCTTCGACAGGCCGAAACCGAAGTCGTCCAGCATAATCTCCATCGCTGGCACCACGTTGTTGAGGTTAAGCAGCGGCTCGCCCATGCCCATCATCACCACGTTGGTGATAGGACGCTGGCCGGTGACTTTGGCGGCGCCGATAATTTTCGCCGCGCGCCATACCTGGCCGATAATCTCGGAGACGCGCAGGTTGCGGTTAAAGCCCTGCTGCGCCGTTGAGCAGAACTTGCACTCCAGCGCGCAGCCCACCTGCGAAGAGACGCAGAGCGTGGCGCGATCGTCTTCCGGAATATAGACGGTTTCCACCAGCTGATCGCCGACGCGTATCGCCCATTTGATGGTGCCGTCGCTGGAGCGCATCTCTTCCGCCACTTCCGGCGCGCGGATTTCCGCGATCTGGCTCAGTTTGCCGCGCAGCACCTTGTTGATGTCGGTCATCTGCTCGAAATCGTCGCAGCAGTAGTGATACATCCACTTCATCACCTGATCGGCGCGAAACGGCTTTTCGCCCATCGAGAGAAAGAGCTCGCGCATCTGCTGGCGGTTGAGATCGAGCAGGTTAATTTTTTCGCTTTTGGGGGCAACAGCAACGGGGAAAGCGGACGACGGCGTCACAATCAGTTCGGACATAATGTTCTCTGGCCTCGTTATTACACGTTATGGCTCTGGTTAAGGATAGAAAAAAAAGACGCCCTTGCTGAGACAAGCTCAACAAGGGCGCGATATTGTACAACATCTGCGGTGTGATGCCAGGGTAGAGGGCGACGCGTTAGCGAGAAATTTGTAAAGCGCGCGCGCTGCCTGGCCTCGACGCGATTAACGCGTGCGCGGGCAGATCTCGTTTTCGCCGAAGAAATAGGCGATTTCACGCGCGGCAGACTCAGCGGAGTCAGAACCGTGGGTGGCGTTTTCGGTGAAGCTGTCGGCGTAGTCAGCGCGCAGCGTGCCAGCCAGCGCGTTCGCCGGGTTGGTCGCGCCCATCAGATCGCGGTGACGCTGAACGGCGTTTTCGCCTTCCAGCACAGATACCACAACCGGACCAGAAGTCATGAACTCGACCAGACCGTCGAAGAACGGCTTGCCCTGGTGCTCAGCGTAGAAACCTTCCGCCTGCTCTTTGCTCAGCTGCAGCATTTTAGCGCCAACGATTTTGAAGCCAGCACTCTCAAAACGGTTATAGATGGCGCCAATCACGTTTTTAGCAACGGCGTTTGGTTTAATGATGGAGAAGGTACGTTCGATTGCCATGTTGACCTCTGTCTTTAGCATCCTGAAGAAACCGGGAACCCGCTCCCGGTAAGAAAACGCGCCGATTATAGGGAGATCAACGGGCGTTGCCTATTAGCTATCGTATGATTTATTGAAAATTATTGATATTTGTCGATGCAGGCAGGCAAATAATGTGCATTGCGCCGCTTTCAGTCGCGGATAAAAGAGACAGCGGCCAGATCTCCCGCCTCATCCATGACCACCAGCTGGCAGGGGCCGGCATCGCGCAACGCCAGCTGTACGCGGCTCTTCTCCTCGCCCTGCTCTACCGGCTCGCCGTTTAAAAACCACCAGCGACGCTCGCCCTGTCCGCCCTGCACCGCCACCGGCACCATCAGCACGGCCTTGCCGGGCAGCGGCTGCAGATGCTGACCGTTGATGACGCCGGTTATCACCATCGGCGCCGCATTGCCCTGGCGCAGCGGCGGACAGGCGTCATCAACCGGCGGCAAACGCTGCGCGCGCTGCTCGCTGCTGGGCAGCCAGTGCTCCAGCGGCAGCGGCCACAGCAGCCGTTCGCGGCTCTGGGCGCCGGGACAATCCGCCGCCACCCGCCTTCCCTGCGCGTTTTGCCAGTAGCGCAGCCGCAGGCCGTTCACGCCTTCCTGTCCCGGCGCCAGCAGCGTCGGCGGCAGGGTCTGATTCAGCACCCAGCTCTGTCGGCGCTGGCGACAGTTCTCATCTCCCGCAGGCAGCGGCTGGCCGCCGGGCCAGCAGATGCTCTGCGCGCTGACCGAGGGGGGACGCGGATCGCGCGGCGTGCCGCCGATCGGCATATGGCCCGCCAGCAGGTTCGCCACCTGATGCATCACCGGCACCGCCGAGGCGAAGCCGACCTGCCCCGCGACCGGCGTGGCGTCCGGTCTGCCGACCCAGACGCCGATGAGATAGCGCGGCGTGACGCCGATGCTCCAGGCGTCGCGGTAGCCATAGCTGGTGCCGGTTTTCCACGCCAGCGGCACGATGTCGCTCGTCGCGCCGCTGGCGACAGGCTGCGCGTCGCCCGCCAGCATGCGCCGCACGATCCAGGCCGCGCCCGGCGACAGCAGGCGACGCTGCCGCAGCGGCTGATCCGCAAGGTAGCGCAGCTGCGCGGCGTTGCCCTGTCGCGCGAAGGCGCTGTAGGCCGCTACCAGCTCATCCAGCCGCGCGCCGGTTCCGCCTAACGCCAGCGACAGGTTAGGCTCCGCGCCGGCCGGAAAGTGCAAATTCAGGCCCACGTTGCGCAGCCGCGCCGTCACGCTTTTTGGGCCGAGGGCGTCCAGCAGCTGGACGGCCGGCAGATTGAGCGAGCGCTTCAGCGCGTCGCTGGCGCTGACCGGCCCGTGAAAGCCGCTGTCAAAATTGCCGGGCCGGTAGTCGCCAAAGCGGCGCGGCACGTCCTGCAGCAGCGACTCGCCATGGATCAGGCCGTCGTCCAGCGCCATGCCGTAGATAAAGGGTTTCAGCACCGAGCCGGGCGATCGCACGCTGGCGACCATATCCACATGACCGAAGCGCCTGTCGTCGCGAAAATCCACCGAGCCGACGTAGCCACGTACTTTCATATCGGTGTGATCCGCCACCAGGATCGCCAGCGAGGTGCGCGGGGGCAGCTGCGGCTTAAGGGCGGCGGCGAGGTTTTCCAGCTCGCGCTGCAGCGAGGGATCCAGCGTCGACACAATTTTAACGTCGGCCGAGAGCGACAGCAGACGGCGCGCCAGCAGCGGCGCGGTCTGCGGCATCTGACGCGGCGGCAGCCAGACCGGCTCCTGCAGGATCTCGTCGACCTCCTGCTGCGGCCAGACGCGCTGTTCTGCCAGCCGCCGCAGCACTTTATTGCGCGCCGCCTCGGCGCGCCGCGGCCAGCGATCCGGCCGCAGGCGGCCAGGCGCCTGCGGCAGCACCGCCAGTAGCGCGGCCTCGCCTTTCGTCAGCTGCGAGGGCGGTTTGCCGAGCCAGATCCAGCTTGCCGCGCCTACGCCCTCTACCGTGCCGCCAAACGGGGCGCGATTGAGATAGAGCGTCAGAATCTCGCGCTTCGACAGGTGCCACTCCAGCTGCAACGCCCGCCACGCCTGCACCACCTTGCCGGAAAAGGTGCGCGGCTGCGGATCGATCAGGCGCGCCACCTGCATGGTCAGGGTGCTGCCGCCGGAAACGATGGCGCCAGCGCGCAGATTCTGCCCGGCCGCGCGCAGGATGGCGATCGGGTTGATGCCGGGATGGCGCCAGAACCAGCGATCTTCATAGTTGAGCAGCGCCTCAAGGTAGGCGGGCGCGACCTCCTCTATCGTGACCGGATAGCGCCAGACGCCCTGCTTATCAGCGAAGCGCCAGAGCGGCGTGCCCTCTTCCGCCACCACCACGCGCGCCGGCTGCACCTCGCGCAACGGCAGCGGAAACAGCCGGTCGAGGCCGAAAAGCGCCAGCGCCAGCGCGAAAAAAGCAAGCGGCGGCCAGAGCCACCGCTTTTGTCCGCCTTGCCGCTTCATGCTTTAGCGCACACTGATTTTCTCCGGCGTCGCGCCCACGGCGCGCCACTCCGGCACGTACATCGACTCGACCTGCGGCGGCGGCAGGTGATAGCTGCCTGGCGTCACCGCGCGCGCCAGATAGAGCAGCGTCTCGGTTTTGTAGCCGCTCAGCGCCAGCGCCGCGACAAAGCGATCGTCGCGGAACTCGATATGGCGGATATCCGCCTGCTGCATATCCATCATGCTCTCCTTCAGCGCATCCGCGCCGTCGCCGAGGCTGGCGCTGCTGTCGCTCAGGTTCTGGTTTTCCAGCTCCAGACCGGCCGGCAGCAGATCCACCACCAGCGCGTCGCTGACGCGTTTGCTGGAGGAGACCTTGAGCCGCACCACCAGCAGCTGGCCGCTGCTGAGGTTATTCAGATCCGCCGGTTTGCCATCGAGCGTGAAGTATTCGCGCGTCACGTTGAGTACGTAGCGCATCGGCTTCGGCGCGGCAAGCGGATAGCCCGTCACGCTGAGCGCGCCGTAGATCGGCACCTGTCCGCTGTTGGTCAGCGTGACGCCATGCTGCAGCCGGCTTTCATTTATGCCCTGCGTCAGCGGGCCGCTGCCCGCCAGCGGCTGGGCGTCACCCGCCAGCGTTGCCTGCCAGGCTTCGCCTTTATGCTGCTGCAGCGTACGCGCCGCCAGGAACAGAGCGTTATTCTCCTGGGTAGAGAACCAGGTCTGACCGTACGCCGCTTTCGCCAGTTCCGACAGCAGCGCCGACTGCATCTCCGGCAGCAGCTGGTTTTCCGCCAGCAGCGCCACCGTCAGCGCGCGATCGCGCAGCGCACTGCCGTAATCGCCCAGCCAGCCGTCTGCCTGGCGCGTCAGGCCGACGCCCTGCGCCAGCGCCAGCTGCGCGCGCTGCGGATCGCCCATCAGCTTCAGCGCCACGCCGAGCTGCACCAGCGCCAGCCCCGATTTGGCCTTGTCGCGCTTTTCATAGAGCGCGCGCAGCGCGCCGAGCGGCGCCTGCTGCTGACGCGCCAGCACCATGCCCGCATAGGCCTGCACGCTAAAGCGCATCGCCTCCTCGTTGCTGCTCCAGCGGGTTTCAATCTGCGCCGGGTCCTGCAGATAGCGCAGCAGCCGCTCGTCGGCGCGCGCGATGGTCTCCGTCGGCACGCTGTAGCCCGCCTCACTGGCGCGCAGCAGGAAGTCGGTAACATAGGCGGTCAGCCAGAACTCCTCTTCGCTCTCTTTGCTCCAGAGGCCAAAGCTGCCGTTGCCGCGCTGCATGCCCGCCAGCCGTGCGATGCCCGTATCGACGGCGGCACGCCGCGCCTCATCGCTGCTGGTTTTGATGCCCATCGCGGTAAGCTGCGCCTGGCTGGTGAAAATCGACGGCCAGATGCCGCTGGCGGTCTGCTCGAGGCAGCCGTACGGATAGGCGTAAAGCGCGCTGATATAGCGGCCGATATTGAGCGGCGGCTGATTGCTGAGCGAGAGCTGTCCGCTTAGCGTTTCAGGCTGCAGCGCGCTCAGGGCGGCGGCCTGAATCTGCCAGCTCTGCCCCGCCTGCATCACGCCGTCGAAGCTCAGCGTTTGCGCCGGATAAGCCGGACGCACGCCGATTTTCCAGCTGCGCTGACTGTCGGCCAGCGCTTCACCCGCGACGGTCAGGCCGGAGACCCGCACCTGCACGGCCCCCTCGCCGAAACCGCCCTGCGCCTTCACCGGGATATGCAGCGTGGTGCGCGCCCCTTTCGCCAGCTGAACCTGTTGCGAGGCGGCGCCGCTCAGCGCGATCCGGCCCTGGGTCTGCAGATCGACCTTCAGCGCCTGAGGCTGCTCCGTGAGGTTAGTCAGATCGAGCGCCAGCATCGCCCGGTCGCCGCTCGCCATAAAGCGCGGGGTCGCCAGCTCGCTGATCAGCGGAGCGGCCACCACCACTTTTCGATCCGCCGCACCGAAGCTGTCGTCGCTCCACGCCTGCGCCATCAGACGCAGCTCGCCGTTGAACTGCGGGATCGGCAGCGCCAGCGTGCCCTCGCCGTTTTTATCCAGCGTGACCGGCTGAAGCTGTTGCGCCACGATATTGACCTCGGTGAGCGGCTTTTTGCCGCCGCGCGACGACGCTTCATCATCGCCGTCGCCGCCGAAACGCAGCGTCGCCAGCCGTCCACCGCCTTCGATTAGCTGGCCGTAAACGTCATACTGATCGGCGTTGTAGCGCTTGCGGCCAAAGAAGCCTTCCCAGGGATCGGGCGTTTTGTGGTCGTTGATAGCCAGTACGCCGCTGTCCACCGCCGACAGCAGCACCTGGACAGTCTGCGGCAGTTCACCGCCGACCCGGCTGGCTTTGACCTTAACCTTCAGCGTCTGCTCAGGACGAATCTTCAGCGGCGCGTCCAGCGTCAGCTCGAGGCGACGTGCGTCAGTCGCCATCGGCAGCGGCAGCAGGCCAACGGCGCGCTTCGGCGTGGCGCCGCTGGCCTTATCGCCGTCGCGCACCACGATGGCGCTGAGGTAGAGGTCATGGCGCTTCCAGCTGGCGTCAAGCGGCACATCGATCGTCACGCCGCCCGCCGGCACATCGATCGGCTGCCGCCACAGGGTGCCGCTGCTCGACTCCACCATCAGATAGCCTTTGCCCGCCGCGGGCGACTCTACCTGCACATGGGCGGTCTCGCCGGGCCGCAGCGCGGTTTTATCCAGTTTGAGCTTCACCTGGTCGGGCCGCAGCGCGCCGGTGCCGTTGGTGTTGTCCTCCCACCAGTAGCCCGCGCGGAACTGCACGCTGGAGATAATCTTCTCGCCAGCCTGCACTTCAAGCCGATAGGCGCCCCACTCGACCGGGAAACTCACCTTTCGGCTGCTGCCAGCGGCCAGCGAAATACGCTGCGCGTCCTCCTGCAAATCCTTCTCGTCGTGGCGCATCTGCCAGCCTTCGCTGTCGGAGAAGCTCCAGTAGTAGTCGCGCCGCTCGTGGATCAGGCGCACCTCCAGATCTTTTGCCGCCAGCTTCTCGCCTTTGCTGTTGGCATAGACGATATCGAAGTCGGCGATGCTGTTCTCCGGCACCGTCGGCTGCTGGGTGTAACGATCGTAGCGGTCGTCATAGACCGATTCGCTGTTGAACAGCGGTCGAATGCCGGGCAGCGCGGGCGCAGGCCAGATCGCCTGCATGACGCGCCGCGTGACCGGCCGCCCGCCCGTCTCCAGCAGGCTCGCCTGCAGGATAAGGTTAAGCGGCGAGTGGATCTGTGCCCATTCGCTCTCTACCGTCAGCTGCAGCTTGCCCTCTTCGTCCAGCGTGTCGTCGATATCGTCCAGGTTGCGTTTGCTCTCCTGCTCCATTACGTCACCGAACTGATAGCCCGGCAGCGCGGCGACCGCTTCGCGCGCTGGCCGCAGCATCAGCTGCGCCTGCAGTTCGTTGCCCGCCGCGGGCGCGCCGTAGAGGTAGCGGCCCTCGATATTGAACACAACGTCATCGTCAGGCGACAGCGGGCTGTCGCTGTTTTGCAACGTCAGCGCCATGCGCTCCGGCAGGAAATCTTCGACGTGAAAGGTCCAGCTGCGCGGCTGGCTGTCGCCGCTGTTCAGGCGCAGCGTCCAGTCGCCGGTCATCGCGGAGGAAGGCAGCGCAAAGCGCTGCTGATAGAAGCCGCTCTCCGGCTGCCAGAGAAAGGTTTGCGCCACTTCGCCGCTGGGCTGCACCACTTCCGCCTTCAGCGGCTGCGCGGGCAGCGGCTTGCCGTCGGCATCACGCAGCAGCGCGTTGACGATAACCGTTTCGCCGGGGCGATAGAGATCGCGCGGGCCGAAAACAAACAGCTGCTTGTCGTAGCCCTGAGGACCGCCGACGGGAAACTCCGCCAGATCCAGCGCGGGCAGATTGAGATCGATAAGCGACGTTTCCTCTTTTTGCGTGGCGATTAACACCTTGCCTTTCGCCTGCGCCGGCAGACGCAGATAGCCGCTGCTGTCGCTGACTCCGCTGGCGAGCTGTTTTCCCTTTTCATCCAGCAGCTGCACGCTGACGCCAGCCAGCGGCGCGCCGCTCGCCAGACTTTGGGTAAAGAGCGCCATTTCGTCAGGGAAACGATGCAGCGACAGCCCGATATCGCTCAGGGTAAATAGCGTGGCGGGCAGCGTGTAATTGTAGGAGCCCGCCTGTTTCATCACCGCCAGATAGACGCCCGGCTGTTTCAGCGGCGCCACATCATTCAGCGGCAGCTGCAGTTTCTCTCGCGTATTGTGCGCCGGGTTCAGGTCGAAGCGCCCGGTGTAGACCAGGTCGGCGTGGTTAAGCAGTTCGCGCGACGACCAGTAAGAGAGATTGTTGCCGTAGTTCCACTGGGCGAGGAAATCATTTATGGAGGCGGCTTTCACGCGGAAGAAATCGACGTCGACGCGCGCAACGTTGAGTGCCAGCACTGGCAGACCCTGGGTCAGACGCAGCGGCAGCAGCGAACCGCGGCTGGCAAAACCGACCATCGGCTGAATATCGCGCGTGGTCAGTGACTGGCTAAAGGGCGTGGCTAAGGTGGCGCCGTTGGCGGCGCGCAGTCCGGCCTCTACGCTGACCGTCAGCTTGCGCGAGGGTTCCGGATGGCGAAAGCGCAGCGACTTGCCGTTCTGCGCCAGCTCCCAGCCGCCGTCAACCTTGCCGCTTTTGTCGTCGATAAGCGTGACGCGTCTGGCAAAATCCTGTTTGTCGTCGAGCGGCGTATTGAAGGTGAGCACCAGCGCGGCCGCGCCGTCCAGCTGAAGCTCAGAGAAGTCGATAACCGAGAGGGCTTTCGCCGTCGGCTGCGTCGCGGCAGGCTCCGCGGCAGCCAGCATAAAGGTGCCGCTGCTCAGCAGCGCCGCGCCCAGCGCGACGCCAGCGAGCAGACGTTTGATAACGCTTTCCATGGTAAATCCCTCGCCCGTTCCAGATGGGGTAATTTCGCCGCGCAATTTCACCGCAAACCCGCGATTTTAGCAATGCCGCCCTTGAGATAGCCTTCACATTCCCCGACACTGGACTTTTCCCGACGATAAGACGAGGTTGCAATGACAGCCATATTTGTCTCCGCTGACTGGTTAAATGAACACTACGCCGACGAGAACGTGCAGGTGCTGGACGCCCGCATGCTGCCGCCGGGCCAGGAGGCCGTGCGCAATATCACGGCGGAGTATCTGGCGGGCCACCTGCCGGGCGCGCCTTTCTTCGATATTGAAGCGCTTTCCGACCATACCAGCCCCTATCCCCATATGATGCCGCGCGCCGAACGTTTCGCCGTGGCGATGCGTGAGCTGGGCATCCACAGCGACAAACATCTGGTGGTTTACGACGAGGGCAACCTCTTCTCTGCGCCGCGCGCCTGGTGGATGCTGCGCGCGTTCGGCGTTGCGCAGATATCGATCCTGGCGGGCGGCCTGCAGGGCTGGAAAGCGGCGGGTCTGCCGCTGGCGACCGGCCAGGTGGCGCTGCCTGAAGGCGAGTTTGAGGCAACATTCGATGAGGCGCAGGTCCGGCGCCTGACCGATGTGCTGCTGATCAGTCATGAGGGCGGCGCGCAGATCGTCGACGCGCGCGCGGCAAACCGCTTCAACGCCGAAGTCGATGAGCCGCGCCCGGGCCTGCATCGCGGCCATATTCCCCGCAGCCTGAACGTCCCCTGGAACGATCTGGTGGCGAATGGTGCCCTGAAGCCGGAAGCGGAGCTGCGCGCGGTTTTTGCCCGAGCGGGCGTGAAGCTGGATGAGCCGGTGGTGGCGAGCTGCGGTTCAGGCGTGACCGCCGTGGTAGTGATCCTGGCGCTGACCGTGCTGGGCGCGCGCGACGTCACCCTCTATGACGGCTCCTGGGGGGAATGGGGCAGCCGGGACGACCTGCCGATCGAGAAATGATCAGGGTGCGGCGTTGCGCCGCTCCCGATTAGATAATGCGCGGGCTGCCTTTGAAGTCGCGCAGAAAACTGCCCCAGCGACGCTCATAAAAAGGCGTAATGTGGGCAGTGAAAAAGTGGCTGATGCCCTTCTCATCCGCCACGACTTCGCAGATATCGATCGGCGCATCGTCCGGCAGCGTATCGGTCGCAACGCTGCCCGCCGCCTGAATAATCGCCTCAATATCGCTTTCCGCCTCAATGCCGATCAGCAGATTCGGCTGCTGGTCCGCGCTTTCGCGAATGCTGGCGATAAAGGCGCGGCGCACCTGTTTATATTTGCTGAACAGCTGCGTCAGCGAGTCGATCATCTGCGCGGGCGGCGTCGCCACCTCCGACAGCAGCAGCGCGTGGCCGCCTTCCAGCACGGTTTGCTGGCTTAGCGCGTCGCCCTCTTCGCCCAGCAGATGCGCAATCTCCGCCGGAGAAAACTCTTTGCCGGTGGGCAGTTTGGGATTGAGAAATAGCGTTTCGCCGCGCGTCATCTCAAACAGCGTGCGTACCGGCAGGCGCAGATAAGCCTGTTCGCCCGCGATCGCTTCGCTCATTGCCTCCTGCGAGGTAAAAAATGGAATGACGCTGCGGCCATCCTCTTTTTCCCAGTGTTGCAGATCGACCGGCGTATTACCCGCGAACTGCGCCTCGGTGCTTTCGCCTGGTACCCAGACGTCGGCGGCCAGCAGCAGCTGAAAAAACTCCGGACGGTGCGCCGGCTCGGTTGCCGCCAGCTTCAGCACCTCTTCAAGACGGTTCATGTTTTGCCTTTCTTACAAAGGCGACGGTCAGTGCCGTCGCCGGATCCTTTACTTGAGCAGCAGATTCGCCAGGGTACGCACGCCAATGCCGGTTGCCCCTGCCGACCACTGATCCACCGCGCCTTTGCGGTAGGTCGCTGAGCAGTCGATGTGCAGCCACCCTTCCTGATAGCGGGTGACGAAGTGCGACAGAAACGCCGCCGCGCTGCTTGCGCCCGCTGAATGCGCCGCGCTGGCGATATTATTGAGGTCGGCAAAATTTGACGGCAGGTGGTTACGGTGGAACTCCGCCAGCGGCAGACGCCAGAACGGCTCGTTCTCGCTGGTAGCGCTGCCCATCAGCGACTGCGCCAGCACGTCGTCGAAGGTGAAGAGCGCGTGATAGTCGTTGCCCAGCGCGGTTTTCGCCGCGCCGGTCAGCGTCGCGGCGTCAATCAGCAGCGTCGGCTGCTGTTCGCTGGCATCGATCAGACCATCGGCCAGCACCAGGCGCCCTTCCGCATCGGTGTTCATCACTTCGACCGATTTGCCGTTGCGGTAGCGGATGATGTCGCCGAGGCGGAACGCATTGCCGCTCACCATATTGTCGGCGCAGCAGAGGAACAGCTTGACGCGCTGCTTCAGGCCGCGAGAGATCGCCAGCGCCAGCGCGCCGGTCAGGGTCGCCGCGCCGCCCATATCGGACTTCATCGAGTCCATAAAGGCGCTCTGCTTCAGGCTGTAGCCACCGGTGTCAAAGGTAATGCCTTTGCCGACCAGGCAGGCGTAGACCGGCGCGCTGTCGTCGCCGGTCGGGTTGTAGTCCAGCGCCAGCAGCACCGGCGGACGGCTGGAGCCGCGTCCGACGGTATGCAGGCCGAGATAGCCCTGCTCGCGCAGATCGTCGCCGCGCGTAACGCGATAGCTGACCGCCTCGCCGCCGACTTCGCGAATAAGATCGATAGCGCTGTGCGCCAAATCCTCCGGGCCAAGATCTTCGGCCGGCAGGTTAATGGTGTCGCGCACCCAGTCGATGATGCGCAGACGGCGGGAGAACTCCGCCTGCTCCTGTTCGTTAAGCGTCGGCCAGACGACGTTGCGCTCCCCTTTCGGGCTGCGATAGCCCTGCCAGAACGCCCAGCACGGCTCCAGATCCCAGCCTTTACCGCTCAGCGCGACGTGGCGAACGCCCTGGCCGTCGATCTTGCGCGCCGCGCGCTGGATGGTATTGAGCGGATCTGCGCCATGCAGGTGAATGGTCATGCCGCCGTCGTTGCTGGTCAGAATCGCTTTTTCGCCCCAGCGCGCATCAGCGGGCTGGTGGCTCAGCGTAATGTTCATCGGTTGTTTTGTCATCGCGAAACTCCATATGCGTTATAAGTATCATCCAGCCAGAAGCGCAGGCTTTAGCCGTTAAACGTCAGACCTGATAACAGATATTGCCGGGTGACGCCAGCGGATCCAGCTGGAGGCGCGCCGTTTCCGGATTTCCCCGGAAACAGGGCGCAGCCGTTAACGTGAGGCGGACACCGGCGCGCGCAGGCGAGAGACCACCTTTTGCACCAGCGCAATGGCGTAGTCGATCTCTTCTTCGGTGGTAAAGCGGCCGAGCGAAAAGCGCAGCGAACTGTGCGCCAGCGCCTCATCAAGGCCGATGGCGCGCAGCACGTAGGAGGGTTCCATGCTGGCGGAGGTGCAGGCAGAACCCGACGAGAGCGCCAGGTCTTTCAGCGCCATAATCAGCGATTCGCCGTCGACGCCAGCAAAGCTGATATTGAGAATAGTGGGCGCGCTCTGCGCCAGATCGCCGTTAAGCTGCACGCCGTCCAGCGCACTGAGCCCCTGCCACAGTCGCGCGCGCAGCGCCGCCAGGCGCGCCATCTCACTTTCCCGCGCCTCGCGCGCGAGCTGAAAAGCTTCGCCCATACCGACGATTTGGTGCACCGGCAGCGTACCGGAACGCATGCCGCGCTCATGCCCGCCGCCGTGCATCTGCGCGTCGATAGTGACTTTAGGTTTGCGTCGCACGTAAAGCGCGCCGATCCCTTTCGGGCCGTAGAGTTTATGGGCGGAGAACGACATCAGATCGACCTTGAGCTCGCTCAGGTCAATCGGCAGTTTGCCGACGCTCTGGGTAGCGTCGACATGGAAAAGAATGTCGCGCGCGCGGCACAGCTCGCCGATGGCGGCGATATCCTGAATCACGCCGATTTCATTATTCACATGCATCAGCGACACCAGCACGGTGTCGTCGCGCAGCGCGGCACGCACGGCGTCCGGCGTAATAATGCCGTTGGCGGGCGGCGTCAGATAAGTCACCGTAAAGCCTTCGCTCTCCAGCTGTTTGCAGCTGTCGAGCACCGCTTTGTGTTCGGTCTGGCTGGTGATGATGTGTTGACCGCGCGCGCGCTGGGCATGCGCGGCGCCTTTCAGGGCGAGGTTGTCCGATTCGGTCGCGCCGGAGGTGAAGATGATTTCACGCGGATCGGCGTTGACCAGCTCCGCCACCTGATTACGCGCCACGTCGACCGCCTCTTCCGCCTGCCAGCCGAAACGGTGCGAGCGCGAAGCCGGATTACCGAAGGTGCCGTCCAGCGTCAGGAACTGCATCATTTTGCTGGCCACACGCGGATCGGCCGGCGTGGTCGCGGCGTAATCCAGGTAAATCGGTAATTTCATTGCGCTAAAGCTCCGTATCAAAAATCATACGTCTTTATAGCAGATTCGGCCCTCACCGCGTTAGCAGTAAGGGCCGCACAGAAAGGGATCAGGAGGCGCGCAGATTGACGTTGATTTCCTGAACGCGGTTGTTCTGGAAACGACGATTGTCCTGGGAATTCTGACGGTCCGCCACGTCGAGGATCTCCTGATTGTTCACCAGCTCGGCCAGCGTGATGTTGTTCAGGAAATCGCTGATGCGCACGCTAAGGTCACGCCACAGCACATGGGTCAGGCAGCGTTCGCCGCCCTGGCAGCCCTCTTTGCCCTGGCACTTGGTTGCATCGACAGACTCATCCACGGCGGTAATGACTTCCCCTACCGCAATCGCGCTGGAGGCTTTGCCCAGCAGATAACCGCCGCCCGGTCCGCGTACGCTGGCGACCAGACCATGTTTGCGCAGACGCGAGAATAACTGCTCCAGATAGGAGAGCGAAATGCCCTGACGCTCGGAAATATCAGCCAGCGGAACCGGCCCCTGATGAGAATGCAGGGCAACGTCCAGCATCGCGGTAACGGCATAACGTCCTTTGGATGTCAGTCTCATAGCGTACGACCTCAATAGCGTCCGGTTATCGGAGGATTAGCAGAAGATAGCCGAAGTCTGACATTCCCGAGTATTTTGGTCAACTATTTAACCGAGTAATTTACTCAACTACTCTTTTTCGCCTTTGCGCTTCTCAAACGAGGCCAGCATACCGCGCAAAATATTCAGCTCGTCGCGCTCTGGACGGGCGCGCGTGTAGAGGCGGCGCAGCTTGCTCATGACCTGTCCCGGGTTACCTTCGCGGATAAAGCCGCTGGTCAGCATCATCTGCTCCATATGCTGATAGAAGCGCTCCAGATCGTCCACCAGCGGGTAAGGCGATTCAGCGTAGACCGGCGCGGGCTGCGCATTTTCCTGCGCCGCCAGCCACGCCATACGCACCTCGTAGGCGATGATCTGCACCGCCATCGCCAGGTTGAGCGAGCTGTATTCCGGGTTTGCCTGAATGGCGACATGGTAGTGGCATTTCTGCAGCTCTTCGTTGGTCAGTCCGACGCGTTCGCGCCCAAAGACCAGCGCCACCGGCGCCTGCTGCCCCTCTTCCACGCTTTTTACGCCGCATTCGCGCGCGTCGAGCATCGGCCAGGGCAATGAGCGCGAGCGGGCGCTGGTGCCGACCACCAGGCTACAGCCGGCGATGGCCTCGTCGAGCGTGTCGACGATCTGCGCGTCGCCGATGACGTCGCTGGCGCCCGCCGCCAGCGAGATCGCCTGCGAGTCAGGCTTCACCAGCGGATTAACCAGATAGAGATTGCTTAAGCCCATGGTTTTCATCGCGCGGGCCACGGAGCCCATATTGCCGGTGTGGGAGGTTTCTACCAGTACGATTCGGATGTTTTGCAGCATTAGGTTGGCGTCAGTGAGGAAATGATGGGCAGCATGCTAACATAAGTCGAGACATTTAAAGAATGCGCTGCTATACTCCGCGCCGTTTTTCCTCGTTCTTTAACATCCAGTGAGAGATACCGATGCATCCGATGCTCAACATCGCCGTGCGCGCTGCGCGCAAGGCCGGCAACCTGATTGCCAAGAATTATGAAACCCCGGACGCGGTCGAAGCGAGCCAGAAAGGCAGCAACGACTTTGTTACCAATGTTGACCGTGATGCAGAACGACTGATTATCGAAGTGATTCGCAAATCCTACCCGCAACACTCCATCATTACTGAAGAGAGTGGCGAACTGGCGGGCGACGATCAGGACATTCAATGGGTTATCGATCCGCTGGATGGCACCACCAATTTTATCAAACGCCTGCCGCACTTCTCTGTTTCAATCGCCGTACGCATTAAAGGCCGTACCGAAGTAGCGGTGGTTTACGATCCAATGCGCAACGAGCTCTTCACCGCCGTCCGTGGTCAGGGTGCGCAGCTTAACGGTTACCGTCTGCGCGGCAGCACCGCGCGCGACCTTGATGGTACAATTCTCGCCACTGGCTTCCCGTTCAAAACCAAGCAGCACGCACCGGCCTTTATGAATGTGGTCACGAAGCTGTTTACCCAGTGCGCCGACTTCCGCCGCACCGGCTCCGCTGCGCTGGACCTGGCCTACGTGGCTGCTGGCCGCGTTGATGGCTATTTTGAAATCGGCCTGAAGCCGTGGGATTTTGCTGCCGGCGAACTGCTGGTGCGCGAAGCGGGCGGTCTGGTGACGGATTTTACCGGCGGTCACGGTTATATGCACTCGGGCAACATCGTGGCGGGCAACCCGCGCGTAGTGAAAGCGCTGCTCTCCAGCATGCGTGACGAACTGAGCGAAGCGCTGAAGCGCTAAGATGAAAAAAGGCGGCTCTAAGCC
>NZ_JAUZUX010000013.1:0-138891 GCF_031844285.1 Enterobacter sp. BRE11 | reverse complement strand
ATTGGCAGCACGGGTCGCGATTATCTGGCCCTGCGTCCTGGCAATATCCCCCGCCTGTGCCCCGATTTCCCCTGTCAGCTGCGCCGCCTTCAGCCGGTTCTGCTCCTTCTCCTTGTCGAAGATGACCTCCAGACCCGGATTCGCGTTCGCCACGTCGCGGCTTAAATCGGCAACGTCCTGCGTCTGCTTTTCCTTATCGCGGATAACGATAGTGCCTTCGCTCACCGCCGACTTCGTCACCGAAGAGGCGCTGTCGCCGCCGCTCAGCCCCGCCAGCATCCCGTTCGCCATGTTCCCGGCGAACTGTCCGGCGAGGCCGCCGCCGGTGCTTATCCCTGCGCTCTGATGCTCCACCTTATAGTCCGCGTGGTTCTCTATGTTGCCGAAGCCCAGCGTGCCGGTGCCGAGCCGGTTCTTATCGGCGCTGGCCGTGGAACCGATGACCGCGCCGTTCAGCTGCGTATGCTCACCCACCGTCACGTCAAAGCCGCCCTTACCCGCAAAAATCCCGGTCTGCTCCGCCACGCTCTGCCAGGTGCTGTGCATCTTATCCCGGCTCACGTTCACGTTCGCCGAGCCGGTCATCGAGCCGAAGGTGAAGCTGCCGCCCGCGCTGGCGCTCTGCTGCTGACTGTCGTAGCGGTCGCTGTCCTGCTCCGAGGTCAGCGTCAGGTTGCGGCCCGCGTCCACCTTCACGCTGTTGCCGTTTGCCTGCGCGCCCGTCAGCGTGGTGTCGCGCCCGCTGGTCAGGCTGAGCCGGCTGCCCGCATCCAGCGTGGTCTCGCTGTGCGTCAGCCCGTTGCCCTTTTCGCTGCCCTTCGCCGCGTTGACGCTCGCCAACACGCTGATGCCGTAGCCGCCCGACCCCACGCCGATGCCGACCCCGGCGCTGCCCCCCTTGCTGCTGTTGGTGCTGTCGGTGCTCTGCGTGTTCTGCGCCGACCGCAGCAGGATGTCCCGTGACGCCTCGAGGCTCAGGTCGCCGCCCGCCTTCAGCTGGCTGCCGGTGATGCTGATGTCGCCGCTCTGCGCCGCGCCGTTTTTGCCGGTCGCCGTGACGTTAAGGTTCCGGCCCGCCGTCAGCGTGCTGCCCTGCGACTGACTGCTCTCAGTACGCGTTTCGCTTTTCGACGACTGGCTGCCAAACGAGGCGCTGACGCCGACGGTGCTGGTCGCGCCCGTCTCATAGTCTTTATTGCCAGGACTCCGGCCTGCGGCGGCATTGCGCGCATCCGCCGCGGCCGTGTTCAGCCCGTCCATCTGAACCGCCTGCGCCGCCTGCACCCCGTTCAGCGCCGCCTGGGTGTTCTGCAGCGCGCTGACCCGACCGTCGCCCGACTTCCTGGCCTGCTGCGCGGTGCTCACCGCCGTGTTGAGCGCACTGCCCGCCGTGCCTGACAGGGCGATGCTCAGACCGCTCTGCTTCGTCTCGGTTTTCTCGGTGCGCATCCGCTGGTCATAGCCCGGGTCAACGCTCACGCTGTCGCCCGCCAGGTTCATGTCCATACCCGCCACCAGGTCCGCGCCGCCGACGTGCAGCCGGTTGCCCGCCGTGATGTCCACGCTGCCCTGGCTGCTGCCGACGGTGCTGACGCTCTGGCTCTGGGTGGTGCCCTTCTCATCGATTTCATGGCGGGTTGACTGCTTCCCGACCGTAAAGCCGATGCCGCCGCTGCTCATCAGCCCGCTCTTTTTCTTCTCCTCCAGTTGATAGTGGCTGTCGGTCTCGGTCGCCGCGCCGATCTCCACGTCCCGCCCGGCCCGCAGATTTACGTCCCGGTCGGCTGCCACCGCCGAGCCGGTCACCGTCAGGTCACGTCCGGCGATGACCGTGACGCTTTCGCCGCTCAGCAGGCTGCCGTTCTCACGCGTGGTAACGTCCTGCGTTACGCTGTGGCCGCTGCTTTTGTTCAGCAGACCTTTATTCTCTGAGCGCTCCTCGCTGTAGAACGACTCCCGTTCGGTGGCTGTGTTCAGCACCACGTCCTGCTTCGCCTGCAGCCCGACCGCGCCCTGTTCGCTGTGCAGCGTGCTGCCGGTCACCGTGACGTCGCCCTCGCGCCCGAGCACCGTTACGCCCTGCTGTCCGCTGAAGGTACTGCCGGTGCTGCTCTCGCGTGAGCTTTCCTCTTTGCGGTGGCTGCGGGTCTTGCCCTCGCGCTTGTTCTCGCTGTCCTGATCAAGCACGCTGGCGCGTGCATCCCTGATGGTAACGTTCTTCGCGCTGACGCCAGTTTGGCCCTGTGAACTGTCAACCTGCGCGCCTTCGGCCAGCAGATTATTGCCCGCTAGCAGCGTCACGCCCTGATCGCCGCTCAGGGTGCTGAGCAGCAGACGATCCTCCTGACGGCTGTTGCTGACCGATGAAGTCCGGCTGTTGGCCTCAAGATGGGTGGTGTTGGTGGTGGTTTCAGCGCCGATGCGAATGTCTCCCCCGGCCTCAACCCGCGCAGAGCCGGAGGCGCTTGCCTGGCTGCCGGTCAGCGTCAGGTCACGTCCGGCCGAAAGGCGGAGGTTGCCACCGGCTTTAAGCTCACTGCCCTGCGCCTGCTGCCACTCGCCGCTGACCTGCGCCATGCGCTTGCCCGCCTCTTCCATGCCGTCGCTGGTACGGTTGCCCATCGCACCGGCGATCACGTCCAGGCTGCCGCTGTGGCTGCTTTTCGCCGCACCAATATCAAGGTTGTTGCGTGCGCTCAGGCTAAGGTTATCGGTGGCATTAAGCTTCGCGCCCTGCAGCCGGATATCGGTGCCGCTGATGCTGATATCGTCAGCGCTCATCGTCGCCTGACGCAGGGCATTCTGCAGATCGGTGCTGATCGTCAGCGTCTCCGCCTTCACATCAATGCTGCCTGCCTTGATGTCGCCGCCCAGGTGCTGAAACTGCCCGCTGTCGATGGCTAGCGCCTTGTCCGCAAACAGATTTCCGGCATTGGTCACGCTGTCGGCTGAGAGCTGCAGATTACCGCCGCCAATCACCGCGCCCGCGCCGGTCAGGCGCAGCGTAGTCTGCGCCAGATAGACTTTCGGCACCCAGACGGTCTGCGGGCCCGCTGCCGTATCAACGGTTTCGCTGACCAGCCAGACGATATCCTGCTGCAGCGCCGCAATCTGTTGCGGCGTCAGCGCCACACCCGGCATCAGATGGAAATCCTGCGCCACTTTTGAGCCATTGTTCATCAGCGCCTGATACTGCTCCATTGCATCCCAGCCGTTAACGGAAGGCCTGCCGGTCAGTTTCAGAACCTGCTCGCGCACCAGACGCTGCTCATAAAAACCATCGCCCAGGCGCTTATGCACCTGTGAAGGGTCATAGCCAACCCGTTCGAGCAGATAGTCACTGCTGATAAATTTATTACGACTGGTAAAGCGCTCGTCAGTCACGACCAGGAACGGACTGCCCGCCGCGGTATGCTGGCTGAACAGACCGTTATTGGGGATGGTTGTGGCGACTTTCTCCAGCTGTTGCAACGCCGTCAGCGCCAGCTCAGCCGGTAACAGCGGGCGAACGTCGTCACCCGCCGCAAGCTCTGTGTCGCCGTCATGGTGAGCAACGCTGTCCACAGCAAAGGCCAGTGGGTTGCGTACATACTCCGCGCGCTCGGCGTCCACCGCCTGCAGCGCTGCCTCAAGCTGGCTTATCTGCGCCTGATTAACGGTGGTGTTACTGATGCTCGCTCCGCTGATACTGACGTTACCGTTGCCGGTAATGATGCCGTCAATGGTGGCCAGGGCGGCGGTTTCGTCGAGACTGAAGGACGGATACCAGTGGCGCGTACTTCTGTCGTAATGATCAACGATAACCTCCTGACGTCTTTCGTTGACCGAATAGCCTCGGTTATCAACGCTGCCCCCGCCGTCCACGGTCAGATTGCCATTAGCCGTGATCACGCTCGCATCGTTAATTAACGCGCCAGTGATGCGCAACACCATATCGCCGCCCGCCAGAATACGCGCGCCACTACCTTCACTGACCAGCCGATCACGCGTTACCGTGCCGGTAACGCTACGTTCACGCAAAGCGCTGTAGTCGCTGATAAAGAGAGCACTGTCGATATCGATATGCTGCTCGGGGTTCCATTGCTCCAGACGACCACGATCATGCTCACGCCACACGGTATTCTGATAGGGTGTCGGCACATTTTTCTGCTTAAATCCGCGCGTTTCATAGAACGTCATGGCATAGCTGCCATCGGCATTAGGTTGAAGCGCCAGATAATTGACCCACAGATCGGTCAGCACGCCCTGATTATTCATGACACGTACCTAGGCACGTTTGCCCGCCGCGTCAATCGCCAGCAGCGTGCCGTAAGGATTACTCTGTGCCGCAGTCTCATCCTGAAAAGTCAGTTGCTGAGTGGTCGGAGCCATGCTGCTCTTATCGGGCATTATCGTCGTACCAAACGAGCGCCAGTAGTAGTTATAACGATGCCAGCTATAGTCGCTGCTCTCCGCCTCTCGCTCAATCACCAGCCCTTCACGCAGGTTGTCGAGCTGCCTCGCCTCCAGCGTCATATCACCGTCTGCTTCAATAAGGCTCGCCCGGTTCTCGATCAGGTCATCGCTGTGCAGGGACAGACGATCGCCGCTGTAAAGCAATGCGCCACCCTTGTTGCTCAGCCGCTCGCGGACCTGCAGCGTCAGGCTTTGGGTGGCCGCGATGACCGCAGGCTGTCCGTGGTTGTCGATAACCCGACCCAGCACGCTGATCTCATCGCCCATCACGGTCGCGCTGTTATCCAGCGAGTCGACATTCAGCGTCAGGTTGTCGGCTTCAAGCCGCCCGCTGTTCAGCAGTGCACCGGTCGTGAGCTGAACGGTTTTACCCACCAGTATCGCCGGGTTGATAATAGCCGTAGCATTCAGCACCAGATTCCCCGGCAGCAGCCAGTCGGCCAGATTAGTAAACGCCCCGCCAAGAGAGAACGTCACCGTGCCGTTGCTGCTGATGGTTTCACCCGCCTGGCGGGTGTAATCCTGTTGCGCAGTCAGCGTCAGAGCCTGCAGGCCCAGCAGCGTGCCGCCCTGATTGTCGAAGGACTGTGCATGCACGGTCAATGCATCTGCACTCTCCAGCCGTCCGCTCTGATTGAGCAGCACCAGCGGTGAATCAGTCGGTGAGAGATCGGCGTTGAGGGTGAGATTGCCATTCGCCAGCATCCGTCCCTGCCGGTTATCCAGCTGTGCAACACCCCGAAGCAGGAGCATTCCGGCGCTCTGCAGCCGTCCGCTGCTGTTATCGATGTCACGGGCAGCTATGTCGGTAAAAGTCGTGCCGAGTAACAGGCCGCCGTCGCGGTTACTCAGACGATCAGTTTGCAGAGAGAGTCCCGCCTGGCTGCTGAGCACACCCTGTGTGCTGTTATCGAGCGCCGTGGCCTTCAGCATGAGATTCTGGGTCGCAACCAGTTGTCCGCCCTGGTTATTCAGCTGCGCGGCCACCAGCGTCAGCGCCGCGCCGCTGTGGACTTTGCCCTGCTGGTTGTTAAGCAGATTGATGGTGTAGAGACCCGCCCCCTGGCTGATCAGCGTGCCGCTGGCATTCTCCAGTTGCCCTGTTGTCAGATTAATCGCCTCACGGCTGCTGAACACGCCCTGACGGTTATCGATCGTCGAGGCATTAACCTGCTGTCCACCGTTGCTGCGCACCGCACCGCCGCTGTTATCTAACGAACCTGGCAGGTTTAGCGTGAGCTGTTGCTGGCTGTCGATGTTGCCGCCTGCGTTGTTCAGCGTCTTCGCATCCAGCTGGAGCGCGTCGCCGCTCTGCACTTTACCGGCCCGGTTATCCAGATCCCCGGCCAGGTTCAGCCTTAACTGCCGCTGGCTGTAGAGCAGACCGCCCTGAGTGTTATCGAGTCGGGCAGCGGTGATGGTCAGCCCCTCACCAGCCAGCCACTGACCGCCCGCATTGTTAATGTTACCGGTGCGGCTGCCTCTGGTCTGACCCTGAACGGTTAGTTGCTGCTGAGCAGAGGCTTTACCGGCCAGGTTATTGATATCCTGTGCAACCCGCAACACCAGCCCGGCGGCTGACTGCAACACGCCGCTGGCGTTACTGAGCCAGGTTGCCGAGAGCTCAGCCTGCTGCTGACTTTGCACGCTGCCCGCCGTGTTATCGAAACCGGCAGTCGTGGCAGCCCAGCGCCCCTGACTACCCATCCAGCCCTGGGCGTTGCCAATTTCCTGCGACTGGAGCGTCTGGCTTAGCCGACTGAAGATGCGGCCATTACTGTTATCCAGACGGCCCGTGAACTGCATATCCAGCGTGTCCAGCGCATTGATCGCCCCCTGGGTATTAAACAGATTTGCAGCGCTGGCCTGCGTTCTGGCGTTGCCGGTCAGGGTGCCGCCCTGATTGTCCCAGTCGCCTGCCAGACTGAGTGTCAGCGACTGCTGGCTAAGAATCTGTCCTGACTGACGATTGTTTAGCGCGCCACCCTGCAGGAGCAGATCGCCGCCGCTTTGCAGCGACCCGCCATCGTTGTCAAACAGCGTCGCGGAGGTGCCATTGATCGCGAGGGCGTTTTGCGCCGTGAGTTTGCCACCCTGGTTAAGGATATCGCCACGGCTGGTCAGAGCCAGATCACCACCAGATTGTAACCGGCCGCTGGCGTTATTAAGTTGATCTGCCGTCGCCGAGACCCGCTCCCCACCCTGCGCCGTCCCACCGCTGTTCTGCCAGAATCCGCCGCTGTTGAGCGAAAGATGATGACCCGCTTCGATCCAGCCGCCGCTATTGTTCAGGTCCTGTGTCGTCGTCAGGCTCAGACCCTGCAGCGCAATCACTTTGCCCTCTGTGTTATCCAGCCCGCTTGCCGTCAGGCTCAGGTCGTCGCGTTGGCTGATAATCTCGCCCTGCGCATTGTTCAGATGCTGCGCGGTCAACGACAGCCGACCGCCGTTCAGGGTGCCCACGTGATTATCCAGATCGCCGCCCGCGCTAAGCGTCAGCGCATTACCGGCCAGCAGTTTACCCTGCCTGTTATTAACCGCGTCGCGGGCAGTGATAGCCAGTGCGGACTGGGTTTTGACGGTGCCGCCCTGGTTATTCAGACTGCCTGCCTCAAGCGTCAGATCGCCGTTGCTACCCAGTTCACCCGTGGTGTTGTCGAGCAGTCCATCAACCCGCCAGTGCTGCGCCGCGTTATCGAGTGCAACCATCCGGCCACGCTGGTTGTTCAGCGAGACGGCCTGCAAACTGAGCTGCTGGCTCTCAATCGTGCCGTCACTGTTATCCAGCCCGCCAGACAACGTAAAGCGGCTTTCGCCACTGCCGGTCTGCGACCAGCCAGCCTGCTGGCTGAACAGGCTGCGTCCATCAATCTGCCAGCGTCCGACGCTAATTTGTGCCTGCTGCGCGTCAATATCACCTGAGGTGTTAATCACCAGCTCCGTGCCATTAATCATCGCCTGACGTACGGCAACACCGCCTTCCTGAGCTGTAAGGGTTGCACGGCTGGCCGCAACCTGAGCGCCACTGAGGTCAACCCGGCGCCCGCGTACGCTGACCTCTTTTTTGCTCAACAGGCTGCCACTGGCGCGAATGGCATCCTGGCTCTCCAGCTGCAGACTGGCTTCCTGCACAATCTGGCTGCTGGCGTCGCAGCCCGCCAGCAGGTGTCCCCTGCTTTGAATGCTGCGGGCTGATGTCAGCCGTACGTCGCCAGCCGCCGCCAGAGTGCCGGACTGGGTAATCCCGCCTTCGCGGCTTTGAACCGTCAGTTGACCGCCACTATGGAGCTTGCCCTGATAATCAACGCTGTCTCTGGCCGCCAGGCTGATGTCGCCTGCGGCCTGCGTGACGCCATCCTGTGCCGCTGATTGCCAGAGAAGTTTGCCTTCGCTGCTCACTACCAGCGTTTTACCCGCCTGCACCTGAGCGTTCTGATTTCGCACGCCGACGCCAGCTTCGGTGCCAATCATGCGGATCTGGCCGCTGTACATGCCGCCCATCTGGCCCATGTCGATCGCCAGTTCAGGTCTGGCGCTGCTGTCGTCAGCCAGCGGTATGACCGTCTGCGCGTCTGCGCTTACGCGGTTGCGACCGGCCACCACCGCCAGCTCCTTTTTGGCCCAGACGCCCGCATTGATCTCCACCGCGCGGGCCAGGACGTCAACATACTCAGTATCATGGCGGGGATCGCCGTTGAGTCCGTCGCCTTCTATGCGCACCACACCACGTTCAACCTGATAACCCGCCAGGCTGCCGTCAGCGTTGAACTGCGGTTTGCCGGTGGTCAGCGTCATGCGCCCGGCGTTGATGGTGCCGCAGCCGTTGCAGACAATTCCGGCCGGGTTGGCCACGATCACCTGCGCCCGTCCGCCCGCCACTTCCATATAACCGCGAAGCTGGCTGGGATTGTTGCTGTTTACTTCGTTGAGGATCACCCGCGCCGCTGGGGCGTTCGGCTTGAGGTTGGGGTTGCCCTGAATCATTCCGGCCAGCTGCGTGGAGGTCATCACCGCAGAGTTATTCAGGATGGCGCCGTTCTGCGCCACATCGAACTGCTGATACTGGTTATGCGAGATGCCCGCCTGATTGGGCGCGGTAATATTGACCTGCGGCAGCCCGTTCTGAGTAGCGATGACGGCCGGCCGCTGACCTGGCGTAGCGTTGCCATCCGCTACAATTCCGTTCGCCAGCGCGGGCCCGGCAAACAGCGCCAGAGCAAGCAGCCACGCCGCTCGACGTAAAGTGACCCAGAGACGCGGCGCGCCAGTGCCACAGCTCTGACCGGGTTCTGTGCTGCAACTACGGGCCAGTTCCGACACCACACGGCGTTCTCCATGGGTGCGGCTGAAGATAATGCGATAGCAATGTTTATTCATGATTCACATCCTTGTGAAAGTCAGTGGTTAAGAAAGCTGGATTTCCCGCTTTGATGGTCAGATGTCCAGGTTAATGCTGAAACCCGCCGTCGCGCCTGATGTATGAAAACCAGCGGGCTTATAGAGCGGCACGCCCGCAAACAGGTCGCAGCTGAACCGGCCCAGGAGTGAGCCACGCACGCCTAGTGCACTGCCTGCCAGCTGATGCCCGACCAGATAGCGCGTGCCCGGCCCGGCTACCCGACCATAATCAGCGGCCAGATAGAGCTCATGTCCGCGCGAGAAAAGATTCCAGCCGATTTCGTTGCGCCACAGCAGGCCTTTTTCTCCCGACAGCATCTGCTCACCGTCGAAGCCGCGCACCGTATAACGCCCGGCAATCGCCATGCGCTCCTGCGGCGTCAGGGCATTCGGGCTCCATTGCCCCCGCAGGCTGCTATAAACCCGCCAGGGCTGCTCGCCCAGGGCGAAAGGATGGTTGATGCCGAGGTCGCCCAGCAGTATGCCGGTACGCGCGCTGCCCTGATGACGCGACTCTTCCGGTGCAGGTAATGCATTGAACGCACCGGTACCGCGCCGCCAGGCGATATTGGCGTCCAGCGTACTGCTGCCGAAATAACTGTGCTGATTCAGGCCCAGCTCCCAGCCCGCGGTGCGCCGCTTTTGCTGCTCAATATCGATATCGTTGACGGCGTTGGTCGAGTGTTTGCGGTAGCCTCGCAGATTAAGCGTGGTTTTGCTGGACTGGTCGCGATAGAGCAAGCGGGAGACCGTCAGCTGAACGTTGTCGCTCTTGCCGCTGTAGCGCAGCACCTCGTTGGCATTAGGGATGTTCTGGTGATAGGTGTAGTCGTTGTAGTTGGCGGAAACAGCCCAGTAACCGATCGGGAAAAAGTAATTAAGGGTATGGGAACGGTTGCCGAACGGACCCTGCTCAAACAGGTTTTTGCCGATGCTGGCGTAAAACAGATCGTTCTGGGCAAAAGGCGCGTCCACGGCCAGCGTGGCTGAACCGAGGTAGCGTCCGGTGCTTTTAGATCCGCTGTCATCCAGCCCCATACTGAGCCGCACCGGCCGACCTGCGTGCCAGCTGACCAGCAGATCGCTGGTGGCCTCCTGCTGGCCCGGTACGATGCTGATGTCGGCGCTGGCGCTCGGCACCCGCTTGATGTTCTCCAGCCCCTGCTCGATATCCCGCAGGTTGAGAATGTCGCCTGATGAGGCGGGAATGGCATTCCACAGCCGGCCGCGCCAGGAAACGGGCTCTTCGAAGCGGATCTGACTGATACGGCCAGGCTGCAGCGTCAGCGTCAGCACGCCCTTCGTCAGGTCCTGCTCCTGCGCCATCACGCGGGTGGTGACATATCCTCTGGCGAGAATAACGTTCTGCACCTTGTTTATCGCCAGTACGATGCCCTGACCGCCCAGACAGCGGCCCATCGCATCGGCAGCAGCGTCAAGCGCCCATTGAAACTGGCTGGCGGACTCGCCGGTCAGAACGAGCCGGTTGATGGTAAAGCAGGGGCGCTCGCTAGCTGGATAATCAGGCAGGAGCCTGTCGGGGCGCGGCAGCCGCTCACTTGCCTGCGGCGCATTCTGCTGCTGCAGCTCGCGTTCGCGTGCCTGCTGGCGTAGTTGCTCGCGGGTATCGATCACCTGACCCACCTCGCGTAGATCGCTGCCCGCCGTGGCCGCCAGCAGCGGGCAGGTGCTGATGAGTAAAAGCCAAACGAGCATAGTGCATTGGCAGATTGTCGACCTCTGCCTGTGTAAAAACAGCATCCCTGTCATGAAAAATCCATTCCACCAAATGTAACTACATGTAAATCCTTGGCGAATTATCCAGCGACAAGAGAAAAAAACAAGTCAGCAGCCCGTTTTTCAGGCGGTTTCTTAAATCAGATGGCGCGGCAGCGATCGGGAATATCTCCCTGAGACTGTTACCAGAGAGCGCGGATGAAGAGGGTCAACGGCATACCTAAAAATGGACTGCCGCTCACTCATCTGGCAGAGCCTGAGCAGGCGGTAAAGAGGGTGAAGGATCTATAACGGTCAGTGCCCGCCTCTGTCGCTGAAATACAAAACGCCTGATGCGGTGCATCAGGCGTTTTGAAGGCTGATAAAGGTCAACCTGTATCAGGAGGAGTCAGACAGGGCTCAGGCCTTCGCCAGCTCCTCTTCCGGGCGTTTCAGGATAGCGTATCCCAGTCCCGCCACCGCCGTGCCGACAAGAATCGATACCAGATAGCCCAGCACCGGCGTAATCGCGCCAGGAATCAGCAGCACGAACAGGCCGCCGTGCGGCGCCATCAGCTTCGCGCCGATATACATCGAGATAGCGCCGGTCAGTGCGCCGCCGACGATACAGCACGGCAGGACGCGCATCGGATCGCGTGCCGCAAACGGAATCGCGCCCTCGGAGATAAAGCAGAGCCCCAGCACCAGCGCCGCTTTACCGCCCTCCTGCTGCCCCTTATTAAACTTACGGCGCGCCACCAGCGTCGCAACGCCCATTGCCAGCGGCGGCACCATGCCCGCAGCCATAATCGCCGCCATCGGCGCGTAGGTCTGTGAACTCAACAGGCCGACGCCGAAGGCATAGGCCACTTTATTCACCGGCCCGCCCATATCGGTACACATCATGCCGCCCAAGATCGCGCCCAGCAGCACCGCGTTCGCCGTGCCCATGTTCGCCAGCCAGGCGGTCAGGCCGGTCATGATCGCCGCAACCGGTTTGCCCACCACGTAGATCATCAGCAGGCCGGTAATCAGGCTGGCCACCAGCGGAATGATCAGAATAGGCTTCAGCGCTTCCATGCTCTGCGGCAGCCTGAGCTTGCCGCTGATCAGCTTCGCCGCATAGCCAGCGATGAAACCGGCAATAATACCGCCGAGGAAGCCGGCGTTAATGCTGGTGGCGATCATGCCGCCAATCAGGCCCGGCGTCAGGCCTGGGCGATCGGCGATAGAGAAGGCGATAAAGCCCGCCAGCACCGGCACCATCAGCGCAAAGGCGCTGCCGCCGCCGATCTGCATCAGCGCCGCCGCCAGCGTGCCCGGCTCTTTAAAGGCGGTAATGCCGAAGGCGAAAGAGAGCGCAATGCTCAGGCCGCCCGCTACCACCATCGGCAGCATATAGGAGACGCCTGTCAGCAGATGGCGGTAAGCGCCCGCTTTCTCTTTTTTCTCTTCCTGTGGCTCGCTGCTCTGCGCGCCAGCCGCTTTGTAAGGTCTGGCCTCGGCCACCGCCTTATCCAGCTCCTGCGCGGTCTTCTTCAGCGCCAGGCCGGTTGAGGTGCGGTACATCGGCTTACCGGCGAACTTTGCCAGGTCGACTTCGATATCCGCCGCCACGATCACCAGGTCGGCTGCCGCCACCTCTTCCGGCGTAATCGCATTGCCTGCGCCGACGGAGCCGCGGGTTTCCACTTTCACCCACCAGCCGCGTTTAGTCGCTTCTGCCTGGATCGCTTCGGCAGCCATAAAGGTATGCGCCACGCCGGTCGGACAGGCGGTAACCGCAACGATGCGTTTCTGCGCGCCAGCCTGCGCGGGAGCAGCAGCAGGCGCCGCGACGGCCGCAGCTGGCTGCCAGGGTTTGGCTTCCGCTTTCGCCTGGGCAAGGAACTGCTCTGGCGCGCGCACCGCCTGCTGCGCATCGCCCAGCCAGACGGATTTGCCGTTTAGCGCAGCGTCATTCGGCAGCTCGCGTCCGAGGACGATCGCCAGTTCCGCTTCCGCCGGGTTATCCGTGAAGGTGAACCCCGCCTGCGCGGCGGCGGCGGTCAGACGCTGTTGCGCCATCCAGGCCGAAGCCTGGCCAATAGAAGGATCTTTTATCAGCAGCGTTTTCATTATCGCTCTCCTGCTGTCAGTTAACGGGTTGTAAGTCGACGCGCGCCATCATCGCGGCCAACTGGGTACGATCGGTCACGCCGACGTTGCTCTGGCTGACGGCCATGGCCGCCACCGCCGTCGCAAGACGCAGCGTATGTTCGCTGGATTCGCGCATCAGCAGGCCGTAAATCAGGCCGCCGACCATTGAGTCGCCCGCGCCCACGGTGCTGACCACTTCGCACACCGGCGGTTTGGCGATCCATTCGCCTGAGGCGTTGACCCAGAGCGCGCCTTCCGCGCCCAGCGAAATCACCACATGGGCGATGCCCTGCTCGCGCAGCTCATGCGCCGCGCCAATCACATCCTGCAGCGTCGGCAGCTTGCGTCCGGCCCAGATTTCCAGCTCGCGGCGGTTAGGCTTCACCAGCCAGGGCGCGGCTTTCAGGCCCGCTACCAGCGCTTCGCGGCTGCTGTCGAAAATAATGCACGGGCAGTGGGTGCGCAGATCGCTCATCCAGCGGGTAAAGGCTTCCGGCTGCACGCCAGACGGCAGGCTGCCGCTGACGCACACCATGTCAAACTGGCCAAGCCAGGTCAGTGAATCGCTGGTAAAGCGCTCCCAGTCCTGCGGGCTGACGTCAAAGCCGGAGAAGTTAAGATCGGTGACGTCGTTGTTCTGCTCGGTGAGCTTGACGTTGATGCGCGTGCGGCCCGGCACCACCTGAAAACGGTTGGCGATGCCCAGCTCGCTGAAGAGCTGCTGAAAGCCGTCCTGATTCTCTTTGCCGAGGAAGCCGCCTACCGTGACGTCGATGCCGAGATCTTTCAGCACCTTCGCCACGTTAATGCCTTTGCCGGCCGCGTGCAGGCCGGTGGTTTTCACCAGGTTGACCTCGCCGCGCTCAATCTCCGGGACAAAGCCCACCAGATCGTAAGCGGGATTCAGCGTAATGGTTGCGACGCGTCTGCTCATGCTGCCCCCTCGCCCAGGCCGGAGTTGATCGCCTCTTCAATGGCGTTCAGCGCCTGCTGCGCATCTTCGCCGCTGGCGGTAAAGCGCAGGCGATGGCCTTTCTTCACGCCCAGCGCCACCACTTTCATCAGGCTGCGGCCGTTAGCCGGTTTGCCGCTGCCGTCGAGGTTGGTGACGGTAATCTCGCTGTTGAACTGTTTGATGACGCTGACCAGCGCCGTGCCGGGACGCGCGTGCAGCCCGTGCTCGTTGCGAATGGTGAACTCTGCGCTCAGCACTTCAGCCTGCTCGTCGACTTCGCTGGTCAGCAAGGCGTAGACGCCCGCCGCATCCGCTTTTAGCAGGCGATCCGCTTTGCCGTTCTGCAGCAGCGTGCTGAGATAGCCCAGCACCTCCAGCGGTCGCTCATCGACGGCGGATACCGTAACCAGCAGCGCCACGCTCTCGCCCTGATGTTCGCCCGGTGCGGCGGCGCGACTGACCGCGACCGCGCTGCGCAGGTTGCCGCGGCTGCTGTCGCTGAGCCAGATGCCCTGCCCCAGACTCAGCGGCGTCGCGGCCATGACGTCGGCAACAAAGCTGGCGTCCACCGCGCCTGCGGCCTGCAGGCGACCGGCATTCAACGCCTGCAGCGTAATCAGGTCGCTGGCGGCGATGTCTAAGGTAATCAGCGAGGTGTCAAAGCTGAATTCGGCCGCCTGTTTTTCGCCCATCAGCAGCGCGCGCAGATCGTCCGCCGAAGCGGTTTTCAGCTGTTCGGCGACGCTGTCATCGCTCAGCACGTGCGTCAGCTGACGCAGCAGCGCCAGGTGTTCGTCAGATTTCGCTGCGATGCCGATCGCCACATAGGCGGTCTGATCTTCGCCCCAGGCGACGCCCTGCGGAAACTGAAACACCTGCACGCCGGTTTTCTGCACCAGGTCGCGCGTATCGGTGGTGCCGTGCGGAATGGCGATACCGTTGCCCAGAAAAGTGGAGGTCTGCTGCTCGCGCGCCAGCATGCCATTGACATAGCCTTCCGCTACGTTGCCCGCAGCGGTCAGCGCCGCCGCGACCTGACGGATCGCCTCTTCTTTATTTTGTGCGCTGGCTCCGGTGTGGATGGCCTGCAATTCGAGCTGGAACATATTTCTCCTCGCTTACTGAAATTGAATCGTTTCAGCCTGACGGCCGTTTAAAGCGCGGCGGCGTCACGTAAAGCGCGTCTCTGCCGCGCTGAAACGTTTCAAGGAGTCTGGTACAGCCCATCATGCCATGCAAGAAAATGCGTAAAATGCGTAGCAGATTTTTGACGTTACGCACACTTCATAATGCCGTGAGTAAGAATAACCTCAGGAAGCTGAACGCGCGCTGTAACGCTTTGCGCGCGCCTCGGCGCACGCGTCAGCAACGTCAGTCCGATCAGGGCGCGGTGTCCGCTTCCAGCTGCAGCAGATAGACCATGGCGTCATGGCGCGTGGTGCCGCACATATCGCGCGACGGCTGCAAACCGGCGCAAACGGCGGGCCGCAGCGGCGAACCGAACAGTTTGCAGCGCAGATCGGCGTCAAGCTGAACGCAAGGGGTATTGGCGGGTTTGCCCTGAGGCATACCGGGAATGGGTGAAGAGATGGAAGGCGCGGTGCAGCAGGCGCCGCACTGACTACGGCATTGCATGATGCGCTCCAGCGAGAGTTGAGCGGCGACAATAGCAGCCCGCGCACGCGAAAGCCATGGCTGTGTTATCGCGCGCATTTTTTCCGACGCCATATTGCCTGTTTACCCCGGCGCGAGTAACGTGGCGCGCATCGGAATCCTTCTTTAAGCGAGAGTTGCAATGCCAAGAGCGAATGAGATCAAAAAAGGAATGGCGGTAAGCTGGAACGGCAAGCTGCTGATGGTTAAAGATATCGATATTCAGAGTCCGAGCGCGCGCGGCGCCGTGACGCTGTATAAGATGCGCTTCACCGATATCCGTACCGGGCTGAAGGTGGAAGAGCGCTTCAAAGGCGACGATATTCTCGACGTCATTCAGCTCAGCCGCCGCAGCGTTACCTTCTCTTATATTGACGGCGACGAATACGTTTTTATGGATGACGAGGACTACACGCCCTATTCGTTCAAAAAAGATCAGATTGAAGAAGAGCTGCTGTTTATCCCTGAAGGCGGCATGCCGGGCATTCAGGTGCTGACGATGGACGGCCAGGTGCTGGCGCTCGAACTGCCCCAGACCGTGGATATGGAAATTGTCGATACCGCGCCGGGCATCAAAGGCGCTTCCGCCAGCGCGCGCACCAAACCGGCCGGCATGAGCACCGGTCTGAGCATTCAGGTGCCGGAATACCTGAGCAACGGCGACCGCATCCGCATTCATATCGCCGAGCGCCGCTATATGGGCCGCGCTGACTAACCGACGCTGATTGTGTTATAAAGTAACATTATGGCTGCTTTCGCGGCCATTCTCGTTTAAGGAGGCAGGCACATGATGACGCGCGTTAATCTTATTACCGGCTTTCTCGGCAGCGGCAAAACCACCCTGCTGCGCCATCTGCTGGCCCATAAGCCGGCGCAGGAAAACTGGGCGATCCTGGTGAATGAGTTTGGTGAAATCGGCATCGACGGCGCGCTGCTGCGCGACAGCGGCGCGGCGCTAAAAGAGATCCCCGGCGGCTGCATGTGCTGCGTCAACGGCCTGCCGATGCAGGTGGGGCTGAATATGCTGCTGAAGCAGCACCGCCCGGATCGCCTGCTGATCGAACCCACCGGCCTCGGGCACCCGCGCCAGCTGCTGGAGATGCTGAGCGCGCCGGTTTATCAGCCGCTTCTGCAGCTGAACGCCACGCTGACGCTGCTCGACGCCCGCCAGCTCGCTGATGCGCGGGTGACGGCCAATGAAAACTTTCGCGATCAGCTGGCGGCGGCGGATGCGATTATCGGCAATAAAAGCGATCGCTGGGACGACAACGATCGCCAGCGGCTGCAGCAGTGGCGGGAGGCGATGCTTAACGGCCGCGCTTTTATCGAAACGCGCTTCGGCGCGGTCGACGCGGCGCTGCTCGATCTGCCGCGCACAAACCATCAAGCGCTGCCGCAGCCTGCGCATCATCATGCCCATCGTCAACGCGATAGCGTCCTCGCCGCGCTGCGCCTTGATGGCGAGACGCGCTGGCGCCGGGCGCTAAATGAAGGCCAGGGCTACGTTGCCTGCGGCTGGATCTTTGACGGCGCGACGCGGTTCGACGGCGTCGCGCTGCTGGCGTGGGCGCGTCTCGTCCCGGTCGAGCGCATTAAAGGAGTGCTGCGCACGCCGGACGGCACACTGCGCCTCAATGGTCAGAGCGGCGATGTGCAGGTCGAAACCCTGACCTCCGATGCGCCCGACAGCCGTATTGAACTGATCCACTCGCAGCCTGTGGACTGGAATCTTTTGCAGTCTCAGCTGTTGAGGCTTCGTTTAAACTGCCCAGGTTAGTTTCTGCCGTTAATTTTTATTTGAGTGAATACGATGCGCGCAACTCGTTTTGTCACAATCATGCTGCTCAACGCGCTTGGCGTTGTTCTGTTTCTCTCCTGGTATCTGCCGCCCGATCACGGTTTCTGGGCCGGCGTCGATAAAGGGATCTTTTTCAGCTTCAATAACCAGATGGTCGATCATCCTGGCTTTGCCCTGCTGGTGGCGATCACTAATTTCCGCGGCTTCGATCTGGTGTCGCTGCTGGCGATGGGCGCGCTCTATCTCTTCTACTGGCGCCGCGAAACGCCGCCAAGCCGCCGCCGCATGCTGGCAATTGGCGTCACCATGCTGCTCAGCGCGGTTATTCTTAACCAGCTCGGCCACCTGCTGCCGGTGCAGCATAAAAGTCCGACGCTGTTTTTTGACAATGCCCATCGCGTCAGCGAGCTGACCGGTATTCCGGCCAAGGATGCCTCGGCTAACAGCTTCCCGGGCGATCACGGCATGATGCTGATGATTTTCGCCTGTTTTATGTGGCGCTATTTCGGCTTCCGCGCCTTTCTTACCGGCGCGGCTATCGTGGTGATTTTCGCCCTGCCGCGCGTGATGGCGGGCGCGCACTGGTTTACCGATATTGCCGTCGGCTCGCTTTCGGTGCTGCTGGTGGGACTGAGCTGGGTGCTGTTGACGCCGCTGAGTGACGCGATTGTCAGCTTTTTTTACCGCAAACTGCCCGGCAAATATAAGCCTGAATAGCCGCAGGTAAATAACGCTCAACTCTATTGATAAGCGCGGAGTGAAGAATAGCCCTATTCTTATCTCTCCGCGCTTATTAAAATCCGGCAATGATTATTAGCAAGCTAACCATGTTGCGATATATAGAAAATAATATGATGTTTTCTGCTGATAAAGGCGCTTTCTCCCGCGCTGTCCAGCGCTAAAGCTCCTAAAAACCCGCCTACCCGATGAATTGACCCCATTTGATGTCCTTATTTTAAGGATAATTTCCTAAAATTGCGGATAAAGTAACCAGTCTGTTAAAGACTGATTTCACATCAAAAAAAGCTATTAGAAATTGCGTAAAACCACTCGCCACGGCGTCTGGAATCGGTTAACCTCCAATGCGTTGAGGGTACGGCAGCAGAAAATGCGGCTCCTTTTTATACGAAAACGTGTTCGTTAACACATTTTAGTAATTAAGGAATTGTCTTAGAGAGCAACGCTTATTAATCTCAATCCGTTTTGTCATCTGGCTGGCGACATTCTGTCGTAAGGACATCGAAGGAATATACGAACAATGGTCAAGTCTCAACCAATACTGAGATATATCTGGCGGATTGTGCCTGCAGTAGCACTGGCAACACTCCTCTCGGCATGCAGCAGTACCGGTCAACACGTAAAAAACGAGAATCATGAAGTTAACAACCAGAATGGTTTTTTACTTCAGGCGTCTCAGGATGAGTTTGAAGAGATGGTGCGGAGCGTGGATGTTAAGTCCCGCATCATGGAACAGTACGCCGACTGGAAAGGCGTACGTTACCGCCTCGGCGGCGACACCAAACGCGGTATCGACTGTTCAGCTTTCGTTCAGCGCACTTTTCGCGACCAGTTCGGTTTAGACCTGCCGCGTTCAACCTCTGAACAGCAGGATACCGGCAGAGAAATTTCACGCGGCAAACTGCGTCCTGGCGATCTGGTCCTGTTCCGCGCTGGCTCAACCGGTCGTCACGTAGGGATTTACCTCGGCAACGATAACTTTGTCCACGCCTCCACCAGCAGTGGCGTCATGATTTCCAGTCTGAACGACAGCTACTGGAAAAAACGCTACCGCGAAGGGCGTCGGGTATTAAGCCGTAATCCCAGCTGATCCCTGACCTTCGATCGTTTCTCAGCCAGAGAAAACAGAACGCTGCTTCGGCAGCGTTTTTTTTCGCCCTGCCACCGGATAAGTGCATAATAATCACGTAAAAGTGATTGTTTATCAGAATAATAACGAGACATTTCCTGCCTCCTCGTTATATTCTCAGGGCCTTCACCAGAGAGCAGTCGTGCAGAGTCAATAATAAAAGCTAAGACAAGGGGAAAGCACTTCATGCCATTGTCCAGGGCGCTGATGCGCCAGGCCACCTATCCTCGCCGCATCGCCTGGAGCAGCGCGATTTTCGGTAGCCTGTTCTTTATTCTGTTTATCCTGATTTTACTGACATTTACCTGGCATAAGCGACAGCAGCAGCATCAACAGCTGCTGCACGACAGCCGCGATACGCTACAGCAGTCGCTGGACAGACTCGTCACCCATACCCTGAATCCCCTTCTCTCTTTTAGCCGTTTCGACTGTCACGCCATCAGCCAGGAGCTGACCACTCGCGCCGCCTTCGCTGGCGATCTGCGGGCGATTTTACTGGTGCGCGAGGGCTACGCTTTTTGCTCCTCGGCGACCGGCGCCTTTCATCTGCCGCTCAACGCTATTTCTGACCAGACCGATCTCAGCCGCGATCGCGATCTTCGCCTGCTGAGCGGCACGCCGTTACAGCCCGGCAAGCCGGTTTTTGCTCTCTGGCTGCGCAATCCGCAAAGCGCGCAGTCTGGCGTGCTCGCTACTATTAACCTGGATCTGACGCCCTATCAGCTGCTCGCCTCTTACCATCCGGAAATTTCCGGTATGGCGCTGGTGGTGCAGAACAGCGCGCTGACCAGCTGGCAGCCTGTCACCATCGCGAAGAGCGACCTGCCGCCGCAGCCGCTGATGCAGCTGGCGTTCGACGGCTATCCGCTGCAGTTTGTTCTTTATGGTGATACGGTATCGATGCGCGATATTCAGATGATCCTGTTGAGCGGCGTTTTGCTGTCCCTGCTGGTAGGCGGCGGCTGCTGGCTGCTGCTGTCGATGAACCAGCGCCCCGGCAAAGAGATCCTGCTCGGCATCAAACGCGGTGAGTTTCACGTTGAGTACCAGCCGCTGATCAGCACCCTTAGCGGTCGCGCCTACGGACTGGAAGCGCTGCTGCGCTGGAACCACCCCAGCGAAGGCCTTATTCCGCCGGATATGTTTATCAGCTACGCCGAGTCGCTCAACCTGATTATTCCGCTGACGCGGCATCTGTTCGAGCTGGTGGCGCGCGACGCGCACCGGCTCAACCCCTACGTTCCCGCCGGCACCCATATGAGCCTGAACCTGTCGCCGCTGCACCTGGCGTCGGAGAGTTTTCAACAGGACGTTAAGCGCTGGATCGCCGCCATGCCGGACGACCATTTCAACTACGTGTTTGAAGTGACCGAACGCACCATGGTGCGCGATAAAAATGCCGGAGAAGTTTTCGCCTGGCTGCATCAGAACGATATTCAGATTGCGATAGACGATTTCGGTACCGGCCACAGCGCGCTGATCTATCTGGAAAAATATCCCTTCGACTATATCAAGATCGATCGCGGCTTCGTGCAGAGCATCGGCACGCAAATCCTTAACTCGCCGGTGCTGGACGCGGTGCTCCATCTGGCGAAGAAGCTGAACCTGAAAACCGTCGCCGAAGGCGTGGAAACCGGCGAGCAGGCGGCATGGCTGGTGAAGCACGGCGTTAGCCATATGCAGGGCTATCTTTTTAGCCGGCCGCTGAAGCCGGAGCGGCTTATTGACTATTACCGCAGTCGCAGCCTGGCGACGCTGACGGGATAGCTGGCCGCCCCGCCTCGGATGCTGCTACGCTAGCCTGCGCATAATCACGGGAGAATCTGGATCCTATGCTGTTTCGCCTGATATCGCTGCTGCTGTTAATCGCCCTGTGCGCGCCGCTGCGCGCGGAAGTCGTGCGCGAAAGTCGCGCCTTCGCCACGCTGGGCGAACCGAAATACGCGCCCGGCTTCAGCCACTTCGACCATGCGGATCCCGCCGCGCCAAAAGGCGGCCAGCTGACTCAGGCCGTAGTAGGCACTTACGATAACTTTAACCGTTACGCCTCGCGCGGCAATCCCGGCGCGGGCACCGAGACGCTTTACGATCGCCTGTTTACCTCTTCCGACGACGAGCCGGGCAGCTACTATCCGCTTGTCGCCGAGTCGGCGCGCTATGCCGATGACTTCCGCTGGATGGAGATTCGCCTTAATCCACGCGCGCGCTTTCACGACAACACGCCCATCACCGCGCCGGACGTCGCCTTTACCTTCGATAAATTTATGCGCGAAGGCGTGCCGCAGTTTCGCGTCATTTATCGCGGCGCGACGGTAAAAGCGCTGGACGGCCAGCGCGTGCGCATCGACCTGCCGAAGCCGGATCGGGATTTAATGCTGGGGCTGCTGACGCTGCCGGTGCTGTCGCAGCGCTTCTGGCAGGATAAAAAATTCAACGAGCCGCTGAGCGCTCCGCCGCTCTCCAGCGGCCCCTACCGCATCAGCCGCTATAAGCTGGGTCAGTATATCGAGTACAGCCGGGTAAAAGACTACTGGGCGGCGGATCTGCCGGTAAACCGCGGGCGGTTCAATTTCGATACGCTGCGCTACGACTACTATCTTGACGATAACGTCGCCTTCGAAGCCTTTAAGGCGGGCGCGTTCGATCTGCGTCCGGAAGGCTCCGCCAAAAAGTGGGCGACCCAGTACCGCGGCCGCAATTTTGACAATCAGCATATCGTTAAAGAGATCACGCCCAACCAGGCGTCGACCAATACCACCTGGCTGGCCATCAACAATGAAAAGGCGCCGTTCCGCGACCGCCGGGTGCGCCAGGCGCTCACGCTGGCCTTCGACTTCGAGTGGATGAATAAGGCGCTGTTCTACGGCGCCTATCAGCGGGTCAACAGCTATTTTCAGAATACCGAATACGCCGCGCGCGGCCTGCCGGACGCCGCGCAGCGGGCGCTGCTGACGCCGTTTAAAGATCGGCTGCCGCCGGAGATCTTCACCACGCCCTACGCGCCGCCGCACACCGACGGCAGCGGCTACGATCGCGCGAATCTGCTGAAAGCGCTGGATCTGCTGCGACAGGCGGGCTGGCAGGTAAAAAACCAGCAGCTGGTGAACGCGCTGACCGGTCAGCCGCTGCGCATCGAGCTGCTGCTGCGCAGCGGCGCCAGCAATGACTGGGCGCTGCCGCTCCAGCACAGCCTGTCGCGCCTCGGCATCAGCCTGACGCTGCGCGTGGTGGACGCTTCCCAGTATCTTCGCCGGCTGCGCGAAGGCGATTACGATATGACCGCCAGGGTCTATCTGGCGATGCCCATCCCCAGCTCCGATTTGCAGGTTAGCTGGCAGTCCGACTATATCGACTCCTCCTGGAACAGCGCGCGGCTGAAAGATCCGCTGGTCGATCACTTTGTCAAAGCGATCGTGGCGCATCAGGGCGACAAAGCGGCGCTGCTGCCGCTCGGCCAGGCGCTGGATCGTATCCTGTTATGGAATGCGTATATGATCCCGATGTGGTACAACGCGGAAGATCGCACAGCTTACTGGAATAAATTCTCCCATCCCGCCGTCAAGCCCGCCTTCGCGAGCGGGCTGGAAAGCTGGTGGTATGACGTGAACAAAGCCGCGCGTTTGCCGGCCGAACGACGCTGAGGAGCCTGAGTTGGCCGCCTATTTCTTGCGCAGACTGTTGCTAATTATCCCCACGCTGTGGGCGATTATCACGCTGAACTTCTTTATCGTGCAGATCGCGCCCGGCGGCCCGGTCGATCAGGCGCTGGCTAACATTCAGTTCGGCCAGACCACCGGCCTGCCGGGCGGCGGCGAAAGCGGCGCGCGCGGCGCCCTCAACCGCGTCAGTCCCGGCGACAGCGAGTACCGCGGCGCGCGCGGCCTCGATCCGGAGGTGATCGCGGAAATCAAAAAGCGTTACGGCTTCGACAAGCCGATGTGGCAGCGCTACGTCGAGATGCTGTGGAACTATCTGCGCTTCGACTTCGGCGACAGCCTGTTCCGCAGCGCATCGGTGCTGCAGCTGATCAAAGAGAGCCTGCCGGTTTCTATTAGCCTGGGGCTATGGAGCACGCTGATTATCTATATGGTGTCGATCCCGCTGGGTATTAAAAAAGCGGTGCGCAACGGCAGCGCCTTCGACGTCTGGAGCAGCACCTTTATTATCATCGGCTACTCAGTGCCCGCCTTTCTGTTCGGCATCATGCTGATCGTGCTGTTCGCCGGCGGCAGCTATTTTGACTGGTTTCCGCTGCGCGGCCTCACCTCACCGCAGTTTGACTCGCTCTCCTGGTACGGCAAAGTGGGCGACTACCTGTGGCACATCAGCCTGCCGGTGCTGGCGACGGTGATTGGCGGCTTCGCCACCCTGACCATGCTGACTAAAAACAGCTTTCTGGATGAGATCCGCAAGCAGTATGTGGTGACGGCGCGCGCCAAAGGGGTTAGCGAGCGGCGCATTCTCTATCGTCACGTTTTTCGCAACGCCATGCTGCTGGTGATCGCCAGCTTTCCCGCCACCTTTATCGGCATGTTTTTTACCAGCTCGGTGCTGATCGAGGTGATGTTCTCGCTGAACGGTCTGGGCCTGCTGGGCTACGACGCCACTATTCAGCGCGACTATCCGGTGATGTTCGGCACGCTCTATATTTTCACCCTGATCGGCCTGCTGATGAATATCCTCAGCGACCTGACCTATACGCTGGTCGATCCCCGTATCGATTTCGAGGGCCGCTGATGCGCTTGTCTCCTGTTAATCAGCAGCGCTGGCTGCGCTTCCGCCACAACCGACGCGGCTACTGGTCGCTGTGGATTTTTCTGGTGATTTTCGCCCTGTCGCTCGGCGCCGATCTGCTGGCCAACGAGAAGCCGCTGCTGGTGCGCTACCAGCAGCGCTGGTTCGTGCCGCTGCTGGTGAGCTACAGCGAAAGCGACTTCGGCGGCGCGCTGCCCACCGCCGCCGATTACCAGGATCCCTGGCTGCAAAAACGGCTGGAGCAGCAGGGCTGGGCGCTGTGGGCGCCGATCCGCTTTAGCGACAGCACCATCAACTTTGCCACGTCGGTCCCCTTCCCTTCGCCCCCCTCAGCGCAGAACTGGCTGGGCACCGACGCCAGCGGCGGCGACGTACTGGCGCGCCTGCTCTACGGCACGCGCATTTCGCTGCTGTTCGGCCTCCTGCTGACGCTGTTTTCCAGCGTTATCGGCATTATCGTCGGCGCCGTTCAGGGCTATTTCGGCGGCCGCGTCGATCTGATCGGCCAGCGCGTGATTGAGGTCTGGTCCGGCATGCCCGCGCTGTTTTTACTGATCCTGCTCTCCAGCGTGATTCAGCCCAACTTCTGGTGGCTGCTGCTGGTCACGGTAATTTTCGGCTGGATGGGGCTGGTCAGCGTGGTGCGCGCCGAGTTTCTGCGCACGCGCAATTTCGACTATATCCGCGCCGCGCGGGCGCTGGGCGTCAGCGACGGGCGCATTATGCTGCGGCATATGCTGCCCAATGCGATGGTCGCCACCCTCACCTTTCTGCCTTTTATCCTGTGCGGATCGATCGCCACCCTGACCTCGCTTGATTTTCTCGGCTTCGGTCTGCCGGTGGGCTCGCCGTCGCTTGGCGAGCTTCTGTTGCAGGGCAAAAATAACCTGCAGGCGCCTTGGCTGGGCCTGGCGGGCTTCTTCACGCTGGCGATACTGCTGTCGCTGCTGATCTTTATTGGCGAGGCGGTACGCGACGCCTTCGATCCGGCCAGAGGAGTCTGACGATGTCGCTGCTTGCCATTCATCATCTTTCCGTCGCCTTTTCCCGCGGCGGCGTGACGCGCAACGTGGTAGAGGACGTTTCCCTTAACGTCGAGGCGGGCGAAACCCTGGCGCTGGTCGGCGAGTCGGGCTCGGGCAAGAGCGTGACGGCGCTAGCGGCGATGCAGCTGCTGCCCGCGCCGCCAGCGAGCTACCCCGCCGGCGAGATTCTGTTTAACGGCGAAGATCTGCTGCGCGCTGGCGAGCGGCGGCTGCGCGCGCTGCGCGGCAACCAGATAGCGATGATCTTTCAGGAGCCGATGGTTTCTCTTAACCCACTGCACACCATTGAGAAGCAGCTTTACGAAGTGCTCTCTTTGCATCGCGGCATGCGGCGCGAGGCGGCGCGCGGGGAGATCCTCAGCGCGCTTGATCGAGTCGGCATCCGCAACGCCGCCGCACGCCTGAATGATTTTCCTCATCAACTTTCCGGCGGCGAGCGCCAGCGCGTGATGATCGCCATGGCGCTGCTGACCGAGCCAGCGCTGCTGATTGCCGATGAGCCGACCACCGCGCTCGACGTGACCGTTCAGGCGCAAATCCTGCGGCTGCTGCGCGATCTGCAGCGCGAACGTAATATGGCCATGCTGTTTATTACCCATGATTTGGGCATCGTGCGCCAGCTGGCGGACAGGGTCAGCGTGATGCGCCAGGGCAGAATCGTCGAGCACGGCGGCAGCGCGCAGCTCTTCAGCCAGCCGCAGCATCCCTATACGCAACAGCTGCTGGCGGCGGAGCCGGAAGGGCGCGCCGTGCCGCTGCGCGACGACGCGCCGCCGCTGCTGCAGGTGCGTAACCTGCGCGTCGGCTTTCCGGTACGGCGCGGCCTTTTCAGGCGGCAGGTGGCGGAAAACGTCGCCGTCAGCAACCTCAGCTTTACCCTGCGGCGCGGCGAGAGCCTGGGGCTGGTGGGCGAATCCGGCTCCGGCAAAAGCACCACCGGACTGGCGCTGCTGAGGCTGATCGCCGCGCAGGGGGAAATCTGGTTTGACGACCAGCCGCTGCACGCGCTGTCGCGCAAGGCGCTGCTGCCGCTGCGCCGCCGCATCCAGGTGGTGTTTCAGGATCCAAACTCGTCGCTCAATCCGCGTATGACGGTGCAGCAGATTATCGCCGAGGGTCTGGCGGTGCATCAGCCCGATCTCAGCGCTGCCGCGCAGCAGGCGCGCGTTATCGCGGCGATGGAGGAAGTGGGATTAGAAGCAGAGAGCCGTCACCGCTATGCGGCAGAGTTTTCCGGCGGTCAGCGGCAGCGGATCGCCATCGCCCGCGCGCTGGTGCTGGAGCCGCAGTTGCTGGTGCTGGATGAACCGACCTCGTCGCTGGATCGCTCGGTGCAGAAACAGATCCTCACGCTGTTGCGCAGCCTGCAGCAGCAGCGCCAGCTGACTTATCTCTTTATCAGTCACGATCTGCAGGTGGTGCACTCGCTCTGCCATCAGGTGATGGTGCTGCGCCAGGGCGAAGTGGTAGAGCATGGCGACTGCGAGAAGCTGTTCGCCGCGCCCGCGGCAGATTATACGCGCGAGCTGCTGGCCTCGGCGCAGCTCAGTGACCGTTAAAGGTCTCTGCAATCGCTACGCCCTGGTTTTTCAGGCAGCAGCTGGTGGCGCTTTCGTCGCTGCGCAGGATAAAGAGACAGGGCGAGCCCTCACACTCCGCGACTCTGCACTCGACCTGAATTGACGCCAGCGCGTCCTGCAGCTGATGCATGATTTCCCAGCCGGGGTGCCCGTCATGGCTAATCAGGCGCAGCGCAATGAGATCCTGCTCATTGGCGACGCCCTCTTCCGCCACGATGGCGCTATGTAGCTCGCTGGCCCAGCGATAGCGCTGCGGCAGACGATGCACGATGGAAAGTTGCAGCATAGTTAATTGATATCCCCAGAGCGATTAACTTCAGTCACGATGAACAGCGCTTGCTGTTGCTGCTGAACGGCAGAAACGGACGTCAAGACTTGCTCTCTCGTTTCCCAACATACGGTGTGCGGAAAGATTGTTTTTTGCGAGTCGGCTCGCATTTTGGCCTATTAGTACCGCGTTCATCGGCAGTTAACAATCAGTTTAGACGCATTCTGGTTACTTTCTTAATCATTAATATTCACAACTAAGAAACATACTGGACTGAATATAGCAAATACGCACCTTATCCCTGAGGTGCGCCCGTTACCCGGCCAACGCTGCGCGTTGTTCAAAAGCACTGCCGGCGCTTTTGTCCATGGCGCGGGGCGCTTTGCTCTTCAGGCCACGCCGCCCTGATTTCTGGCTTTGTCAGCTGTCTGAAAGAACGATCGGGTTAGTGTCTGATGGCGCGCGGGCGCGACGCGTAGAGGAAAAACAGCACAGAGAGCGTGGCGCACGCCGCGATGGTGCCCACCATCGGCCAGGCGCTGTTAAAACTGGCCGTTGACAGCAGTGCACCCACCAGCCCGCCGACGCCAAACCGCAGCGTGCCCGCCAGCGACGAGGCGGTGCCCGCCATATGGGGAAACTCGTCGAGGATCACCGCCATCGCGTTGGAGGAGACCACCGACAAGCAGCCGATAAACATCGCGACGCCCAGCACCAGCGGCATGAATCCCATATGCAGCGCGCTTACCGCCACCAGCCAGATGCCCATCGTAAACTGGATCACCAGCCCGGCGCGGAACATCGCCAGCGGACCAAAGCGGCGCACCGCACGGCTGTTGATCAACGTCATCACAAACAGAAACACCACGTTCAGCGCGAAGTAGTAGCCAAAATTCTGCGGTGAAACGTGGTTGACCTCGATATAGACGAAGGGACCCGCGTTGAGAAAGGTAAACAGCCCGGCAAACGAGAAGCCGCTCGCCAGCATATAGCTAAAGGCGCGCTTGTGGCGAACCAGCGTAATGAAATTGCCCAGCATGGTACGCAGGTGAAAACGCTGGCGCTGCTCCGGCCTGAGCGTCTCGCGGATCTGCGTCATCACCATCACGGTGGTGATCAGCGCGGCGATCGATAACGCCCAGAAAATGGCGTGCCAGCTCCATGCCAGCAGCAGCCAGCCGCCGATGATCGGCGCCAGCAGCGGCGCGATGGTGGTGATCAGCATCACAAACGACATCATGCGCGAAAAGTCCTCTTTCGAGTAGCTGTCGCGCATCAGGGCGTTGATCACCACGCTGGCCGCCGCCGCGGAAAGGCCGTGCAGAAAGCGCATCAGAATCAGCTGGTCGATGGTCTGCGCCAGCGCACAGGCGGCCGCCGCGCAGGCGAAAATCAGCGTGCCGAGCACGATCACCGGCTTGCGACCGTAGCTGTCCGCCAGCGGGCCGTAAACCAGCTGGCCGATGGCGAACCCCAGGATATAAAGGTTAAGCGTCATCTGTACGCTGCCTGCCGACACGCCAAATTCGCGAGCGATCTGCGGCATCGCGGGCAGGTACATATCGATGGAGAGCGGCATCAGCATCGCCAGCAATCCCAGAATCACCACCAGTCCCGCAGCTGAGTTTTTGTCCTTGCGCACGGCCGCTCCGCTATTTCTGTTTTAACTCGTCGGGCAGCCCGACGCTGTTAATTTCATCTTCCGTCAGCGGACGATATTCGCCCGGCTCAAGATCGTCATCCAGCACAATGCCGCCAATACGTTCGCGATGCAGCCCGACTACGCGGTTGCCGACCGCGGCAAACATGCGTTTCACCTGATGATAGCGCCCTTCGCTGAGGGTCAGCAGCACCTCGGTCGGCGTAATTTCTTCCATTTGCGCTGGCTGGGTCAGCGATTTTTCGCCGTGCAGCTGAATGCCCTCGGCGAACTGCTGCGCGACATCCGTAGCGACAGGATGTTCCAGCGTCACGCGGTAGGTTTTCTCGCAGTGGTGGCGCGGCGAGGTAATGCGGTGCGACCACTGGCCGTCATCGGTCAGCAGCACCAGCCCGGTGGTGTCGATATCGAGGCGTCCCGCGGCGTGTAGCTTCCATGCGGTCGGCTCTTCAATAAAGTAGAGGATGGTTGGGTGATCGGGGTCGTCGGTGGAACAGACATAGCCCTGCGGCTTGTTCAGCATAAAGTAGCGCGGCCCTACCTGCAGCTGCAGCGGATTGCCGTCATATTCCACCTCATGCTCAGGCTGGATTTTAAAGGCGGTGTCGCGCACCACTTCGCCATTAACGGTAACTTTTTGCGCCCGGATTTCACGGCCGGCGATAGCCCGGCTGACTTCCAGTTGCTGAGAGATGAATTTATCGAGTCGCATGAATTCGCTTTGCCTGTACTGCGGAGGGAAACTGAAACGGGGTTTTACCCGTTGAAAAAGTGCGGGAAGTATAGCCTGAACCAGCGCCGCCGCCCAGAGCCGTTCCTGCGTTTCATCCATTTTCATGGCATAATCTCGCTCAGTTTCGCAAAAGTGATCGGCCATGTCTTTTACTCTACGTCCTTATCAGCAAGACGCGGTTAACGCGACCCTCAATCATTTTCGTCGTCACGCCGAACCGGCGGTGATCGTGCTGCCCACCGGCGCAGGGAAAAGCCTGGTGATCGCCGAGCTGGCGCGGCTGGCGCGCGGGCGCGTGCTGGTGCTGGCGCACGTCAAAGAGCTGGTGGAGCAGAACCACGGCAAATATCAGGCTTACGGGCTGGAAGCGGATATCTTTGCCGCTGGCCTGCAGCGCAAAGAGAGCCAGCGCAAGGTGGTGTTCGGCAGCGTGCAGTCGGTGGCGCGCAATCTGGCGCAGTTCGACAGCGCCTTTTCGCTGGTGATCGTCGACGAGTGCCACCGAATTAGCGATGATGACAGCAGCCAGTATCAGCAGATCTTCAGCCATCTGCGTCAGCATAATCCGCAGCTGCGTCTGCTGGGCCTGACCGCGACGCCGTTTCGACTCGGCAAAGGCTGGATCTATCACTTCCACTATCACGGCATGGTGCGCGGCGGCGAGAAGGCGCTGTTCCGCGACTGCATCTATGAGCTGCCGCTGCGCTATATGATTAAGCACGGCTTTCTGGTGACGCCGGAGCGGCTCGATATGCCGGTAGTGCAGTATGATTTCAGCCGTCTGACGGCGCAGGCCAACGGACTGTTCAGCGAGGCGGATCTCAATCGCGAGCTAAAACAGCAGCAGCGCGTGACGCCGCATATCATCAGCCAGATCGTGGAGTTCGCTGAGGATCGGCGCGGCGTGATGGTGTTTGCCTCGACGGTGGAGCACGCACGCGAGATCCTGTCGCTGCTGCCCGCCAACAGCGCGCTGATTTCGGCAGAGACGCCAGCGAAAGTGCGCGACGCCACCATCGCCGCCTTTAAGGCGCAGCAGCTGAAGTTTCTGGTCAACGTCGCGGTGCTGACCACCGGCTTTGATGCGCCCCACGTCGATCTGATCGCCATTTTGCGCCCTACCGAGTCGGTCAGCCTCTATCAGCAGATTGTCGGACGCGGGCTGCGCCTGTCACCCGGCAAGACCGACTGCCTGATTCTGGACTACGCTGGCAACCCGCACGATCTCTTTACCCCGGAAGTGGGCGCGCCGAAAGGCGCCAGCGACAATGAGCCTGTGCAGGTCTTCTGTCCCGCCTGCGGTTTCGCCAATACCTTCTGGGGCAAAACCACTGCGGACGGCATGATTATCGAGCACTTCGGCCGCCGCTGCCAGGGGGTGCTGGAGGATGACGAAGGCCACCGCGAGCAGTGCGATTTTCGCTTTCGCTTTAAAAGCTGCCCCGACTGCGGCGCGGAAAACGATATCGCGGCGCGGCGCTGTCACCAGTGCGATAAAATACTGGTGGATCCCGACGATATGCTGAAGGCGGCGCTAAAGCTCAAGGACGCGCTGGTGCTGCGCTGCGGCGGCATGACGCTGACGCACGGCCGTGATGACAAGGGCGAGTGGCTGAAGGCGACCTATTTCGACGAAGACGGCACCAGCGTCGATGAACGCTTTCGCCTGCGCACGCCCGCACAGCGCAAGGCGTTTGAGCAGCTCTTTATGCGGCCGCATCAGCGCGCGCCTGGCGTGCCGCTCGGCTGGCAAACCGCCGCCGACGTGGTGGCGCTGCAGCCGCTGCTGCGCCATCCTGATTTCGTGGTGGCGCGCGCGAAAGGCCAGTTCTGGCAGGTGCGCGAGAAAGTTTTCGACTATCAGGGACGCTTTCGCCGCGCCAATGAGCTGCGCTAAGCGGCGGAATCATTTGCCCGCCTCGCCCATTACCGCTATACTGCCGCCCGCTTTTGCATTCGCAATCGCCTTTGAACAACCTGCCTGCTGCTGGGTCGCCTGTAGCAGGAATTATTGAAGAGACATAACCATGTTGACCATCAACGCAGAAGTACGTAAAGAGCAGGGTAAGGGTGCGAGCCGCCGCCTGCGCACAGCGAACAAATTCCCGGCCATCATCTATGGTGGCAGCGAAGCCGCTGTTTCTATTGAACTGGATCACGACGTCGTGATGAACATGCAGGCCAAGCCAGGCTTCTACACCGACGTGCTGACCCTGGTTGTCGACGGTAAAGAAACCAACGTTAAAGTGCAGGCCGTTCAGCGTCACCCGTTCAAGCCTAAACTGCACCACATCGACTTCGTACGCGCCTAATCGCCTGCGAATCGACATAAAAAACGCCGCGTATGCGGCGTTTTTTTTGGCCTGGCTGAAGGCCTACTTGCCGCTGGTGCGGCGCTGCAGCTGATCGCGCAGGTTCGGCGGCGTCCCTTTGATCGTTAAGGTATCGGTAGCCGGATCCCAGAAAACGCGCTCGCCCAGTAGCCCGGCGTCAAAATTGAGCGTCAGACCGCCGCCGCTGCCGGCGAATTTGGTCAGCTGACGCAGCGTGCTGCGATCCGCCGGGAAATGCTCCTCCAGCTCGTAGCCCTGCTCCTGCGTAAAAGCCTGAAAGGATTTCTCGCCGAGCGGCGGCAGCTCCTTCGACAGATCCTCCAGCGCAATCTCTTCGCCCGCCTGCAGCTGTTCGTTGCAGTAGCTGTAAACCTGCTGGCGATAGTTCTGCCGCTCGCTTTTATCGAGCTCTGACTCCGCGCAGTAATCGTCTACCGCCTGCAGCAGCCCGCGGTTTTGCGCTTTCGTATCCAGACCGACGCTGGCACCGAGGAAATCCATAAAGAAATCGGCGACCTTGCGCCCTACGCGCCCGCGTAGAAAAGTGAGATAGCGCGTAGATTCTGGCGTCAGCTCCCATTCGGTCAGATCGATGCGCGCCACGATGTCGGCGTGGTTGATGTCGAGATAGTGCGTGCTGCTGATGTCGAGCTGCTCGTTGACGCGCATGCTGCGCTGGCTGTTGAGCACCGCGATCAGCAGATATTCCACTGCCAGATAGCGATAGTGCACAAACAGCACTACCCCGCCTTCGGCAAAAGGATATTTCGCCAGCTCGTCGCGCAGACGACCGGTCGCCGCGCGGCTGAACGCCAGGAAGTCGTCATTGCCTTTGCGGCAGTTGCGCAGCGCCTCCGCCAGTTCGCTCTCCTGGTTGAACAGGCCATAGGCTTTGTTTTTCGCGCTGTAGACGCGGTGCAGCTCTTCTACCATCGCTTCCACGGTGGCGTTAGCGGGCAGCAGCGTATCGCGCAGTACCAGCTCAAGCTGATTCTCGTCGCGCTTGATCAGCTGATGCAGGGCAATCTGGTCGATATCCAGACTCATGGTAGACTCTCCTTTTAGTTCAGGCGCGTATTCAAACACCGCCCGCATCGGCTTTCAACTCCATGCTTTAACCGATCGATGCGCTTTCGATAAAATTGCGGTAAAAACCCTGTCATTACGGTACTATACCGCCTTTTGAAACGAGATTAGCCGACGATATGCCACAATCATCCCGTTACAGCGACGAACGCGTGGAAAAACTCCTCGCGCAACTGGCCCAGGTGCTGCAGAAAGACAATGCGCCGACCGACCTTTCCCTGATGGTGCTGGGAAATATGGTGACCAACGTAATCAACAGCGACGTTGCGCCGGCGCAGCGCCGTTCGCTGGCACGTTCTTTCGCGGAAGCTCTGCAGGCCTCCGTACGCGACGACAACGCCCATTAATCGCTGATTTGATCGCATAATATGGTAACCAACCGGCAGCGCTACCGCGAAAAAGTCTCCCAGATGATCAGCTGGGGGCACTGGTTTGCTCTGTTTAATATTTTATTCGCGTTGATTTTAGGCAGCCGCTATCTGGTGGTCGCCGACTGGCCCGCGTCGCTCGCGGGGCGTATTTACGCCTTCAGCAGCTGGATCGGCCACTTCAGCTTTATCGTGTTCGCCGTCTATCTGCTGGCGATATTCCCGCTCACCTTTCTGGTGATGTCGCAGCGGCTGCTGCGCGTCCTGTCGGCGATTATCGCCACCGTCGGGCTGACGCTGATTATGGTCGACAGCGCGGTGTTCAACCGCTTCCATCTTCACCTGAATCCGGTGGTGTGGGAGCTGGTGATCAACCCTGACCAGAGCGAGATGGCGCGCGACTGGCAGCTGATGTTTATCAGCGTGCCGCTGATCTTCCTCGTGGAGATGCTGTTCGCCACCTGGAGCTGGCAGAAGCTGCGCAGCCTGAACCGGCGCTCGTTCGGCAAGCCGCTGGCGGCACTGTTTATCACCGCCTTTTTCGCCAGCCATCTGCTCTATATCTGGGCCGACGCCAATTTCTACCGCCCGATTACCATGCAGCGCGCCAATCTGCCGCTCTCCTATCCGATGACCGCGCGACGCTTCCTTGAGCGCCACGGTCTGCTGGACGCGCAGGCTTACCAGCAGCGGCTGATTCAGCAGGGCGATCCGGAAGCGGTGTCGGTACAGTATCCGCTCAGCGATATCACCTTCCGCGACGGCGGCACGCGCAATAACCTGCTGGTGATCACCGTGAAATCGCTGAACGCCGGTGATATGGCGAAAGCGCTGCCGCAGCTCAATCAGTTCGCCGGCAATAATCTGCGCTTTACCCAGCACTTCAGCGCGGGCGACCTGCCGGAAAAAGGGCTGTTTGGCCTGTTCTACGGTATTTCCGCCAGCTACATGGACGGCGTGCTAGCGGCGCGCATGCCCTCGGCCTTGCTCGGCGCGTTAAGTTCACAGGGCTATCAGTTCGGGCTTTTCTCCTCTGAAGGCTTCAATCAGCCGCTCTATCGCCAGGCGCTGCTGACGGACTACACCCTGCCCGCCACCGATAGTCAGCCTAACGCCAGCACCGTTACCCAGTGGCAGAACTGGCTTAACGGGCAGAAAGGCGACGGCAATCCATGGTTCTCCTGGCTGGCGCTGGACGGCGTCGACCTAAACAGCGCCCCGGCGAAATCGCGTCAGCGTAGCTACATGCGTCAAACTGCCGCCATCGATGAGCAAATTCATACGGTGCTCACCACGCTGGAGCAGCGCGATCTGCTGAAAAATACCGTGGTGGTGATTACCGCGCAGCAGGGCGTAGCGCTGGACGGCAACCTTGACAGCGTGGGCAATCGCGCGAACCTGCAGGTTCCGCTGGTGATCCACTGGCCGGACACCCCTGCGCAGACCATCGATCGCCTCACCGACCATCAGGATGTCATGGCGACGCTGATGCAGCGCCTGCTGCACGTGCGCACCAACCCGGTGAACTATTCGCAAGGGGAAGATCTCTTCGCCGCGCAGCGCCGCCACGACTGGGTCGCCAGCAGCGAAGATAATCGTCTGGTGGTGACGACGCCGCAGGTGACGCTGGTGCTCAACAATAACGGCAGCTATCGCGCCTACGATGCTAAGGGCAACGCCCTGAAAGATCATAAGCCGCAGCTGGCGTTGCTGCTGCAGGTGCTGACGGAAGAGAAGCGTTTTATCGCTAACTGATTATTTATGAGGCAGTTAGACGGCTGCTGCTTGCATTCCGCCAGAGAAACAGTAGACTAGGCCCCACTGTTCGGCACGTAGCGCAGCCTGGTAGCGCACTGTCATGGGGTGTCAGGGGTCGGAGGTTCAAATCCTCTCGTGCCGACCAAAATTCCCAACTAAAGCAGCCTGTTAAGGCTGCTTTTTTTATGCCTGCCGTAAGCCTTTTCTCTCTTTGCCCCGGACACACAGGCGCCGCCTCCTGCGGCTTCCGCACGCTGTGCGCAGCAACATGGTCTATACTGACTTCTGTGTGGGTAATGAAGAGGAGAGTTTATGCATTCTATTGAAAAAGACGATCCAAACAACGCGCCCGAGTCAGGCGACAAACGTCCTGAACCGGATCAAAAGCAGTAACCCACAAAGGTCGCCACGCGCGGCCTTTTTGCTGCCTGTAGCGGCTCAGGATCTATAAGCTTTTGCCTCAACAGATAAGCCGTTACACTTTCATTCAGCCGCTTACGCCAGGCAATTAACGCTGATCTTCCTCACAAAAATCACAAGCCGCCGCGCTTTTTAATCTTAGTGAAACAAAACTGTCATAAACATTCCTTAATCTTAATGCCTCTGAATTTCGGATGGATATCACTATGGTTATCAAAGCGAAGAGCCTGCAGGATGCGGAAGAACTGCTTCATTCAGGCGTGAGTAAAGTGGAACTGGCTTACAATATCGGCAGCGACGATTTTTTTCGCCTGGCCTCGCGCTGGTGCGATCGCGGTGCGCGCATCACTAAAGGTCACCATCACTTCGTGGTTTCCGTAAAGTGCTTTGCCATTCCGCCTAACGACTAAGCGGTTGCCCCGACCATGGCGGGCTGCTTTAATGCCCTTTTGCGCGCCGCCGTGGAATCCTATGCATTCTCAGATCGTTTCTCTGCCGCCTCCTGAAGGCGGCTTTATTCGCTCCGCGCATCTGCGCCGTGGCGATGTGCTGCTGGCGCAGGCGCGCTTTGACCTGACTCTTTATGACGACAGCTTCAGCGCGCGCTGGAATCTGCCCTTTCCATCTGCTGTGCAGCAGGCGGTAAAAAAGCGTCGCGCCGAATACCTGGCCAGCCGCTGGCTGGCGCGTGAGGTGACAGGCGAGATTGGCATCCCCGACTTTCTGCTGAAAAACCATAGCGACCGGTCGCCCGTCTGGCCGCCCGGCGTGCAGGCGTCGCTGTCGCACACCGACGGCGCGGTGGCGCTGGCCATGACCCGTCAGCCGCTCTGCATCGGCGTCGATATTGAAAGCGTGATGAGCCTGCACACTGCAGAGGAAACCGCCGCCCTGCTGATGAGCAGCCAGGAAGAGGCGCGGCTGCGCGCGCTGCCGCTGCCGTTTTCGCAGGCCGCAACGCTGCTGTTTTCGCTGAAAGAGAGTCTGTATAAAGCGCTGTGGCCGCAGCTGCATCAGCCGATGGATTTTCCTCAGGCCAGCCTGCTGGAGGCAGATATCACCACAGGCAAAGCGGTGATCGTGCTAAACCACAGCTTTAGCGCGGCGTTTGCCGCCGGTATGCGGCTCGAGGCGGATTTTCGGCTGGAGGCGGATCGGGTGCTGACGCTGCTGACCTGTCCTGCGGCAGGCAATAAAACACCGGCCCTGCCCCCATTGCGCTAAGCTTTTTCTTCCTGCTGAAAAGTGAGGTCGGTGCGCTGCACCGCATCCAGCGTCGCCATGTCACGCTCGCGTCCGGTCAGCTCGCTGAGTTTGCCTTCGCGCATCTCCAGCAGACGGTCGGCGTGCATAAAATAGTGGTCGTCATGGCTGATGGCGAACACGGTTTTGCCCGACGCCTGCAGCCAGGGCAGCAGCTCACGATAAAAGACGCGGCGGAAGTGGGGATCCTGATCCGCCGCCCACTCGTCCAGCAGCAGCACGTCGCGCTCTTCCGCTGCCGCCAGCAGCAGCGCGACCCGCTTGCTCTGCCCTTTCGACAGCTGCAGGTTGAGGATTTTATTGCCTTCGATTTTCAACTTGTCCTGCATTTTCAGGCGCTCAAGCCAGGCCTGCACCAGCTCAGGATTCGCGGGCGCACCCTCGCGCCCGATCAGCCGATCGAAGAGATGCACGTCGGTAAACACGGCGGAGAAGTGCTTGCGCCAGCGATCCAGATCTTGCGTGCCAATCGGTTTGCCGTCCAGCAGCAGCGTGCCGCTGTGCGGCTGGTAGAGGCCGGTCAGCAGCATCGCCAGCGTCGACTTACCGCTGCCGTTGCCACCAATCAAAAACAGCAGCTCGCCGCGTCGCAGCGTCAGGTTGATGGGGCCGACCTCAAAACCGTTTTGTCCGTAGTGGAAGCAGACGTCGCGCAGCTCCAGCGTGTGCCACTCCGCCAGCGGCGGCAGCGTATGAAAGCCCTCCTGATGGGGCGCAAGGTCGAAGGCGTTAAGCTTGCGAAACGCCACCTGGGCGCTGAGCAGCGTCGGCAGCGCGCCGACCGCCGACAGCAGGGGCGTGCGCAGGAACAGCAGCGTCAGCGAAAAGGTCGCCGCCACCGCGGTGTTCGCCCAGCCCAGGCTGTTGGCCATAAAAAACACCATGCCTATGGCGCCGAGCGTCATGATATTCGACCAGTTCACCGCGCTGAGATGGTAGGTGTCGGCGCGCACGATATGGTGACGGTAGGCTTTCGCATCTTCCTGATAAACGGTTTCGTAGATCAGCTGAGCGCGCTCGCGGTTCAGATGCAGCTCTTTGCGCCCTTCCGTTACCGTCTGGAAATCGCGGTAGAGGTCATCTTCTACCTCGCGCAGTTTCACCATATGGCGATAAACGCGCGACACCAGCAGCCAGCCCCCCACCAGCGTCACGGCCATCCACAGGCTGGAGACCATCAGCATTTTTGGTGAGAGCCAGGCGAGATAGATTGCCGATCCCAGCGTGATGATAATGCCCTGAATCAGCTCCGGCAGGCGGACGAAAGCGATGGTGATGGCGCGGATATCGCTGGTCAGCCCGGCCAGCAGTGGCGCGTTGCCGATCTGCTCCAGCCGCTCGACGCGGGTATCCAGAATGCGTTTGATAAATTCGCCGCGCAGCCGCCAGACAAACTGGTGCCCCAGCAGCGTCAGCGCCAGCTGGGCGGCGAGCGTGACCGCCATCAGCAGCACCAACTGTAGTAAGAAGCCAGGCAGCACGGAGAAAGAGGTATTGATCGCCGAGATCATTTCGCTGTTGATATAGGCGATCATGGCGATGCCGAGCACGGCGCTGAGCAGCGTCAGCAGGATCACGCCGATAAAAGGCCAGCGAAACTGGCGAAAAACAACCTTGAGCAACGCCATAAAAAAGTCCAGCAGTCAGGAAAGCAGCCAGCAGTTTAAAGCGATGCGGAATGATAGCAATAGTTATTCGCAATCGCGCCGCGCTCAGAAGGCGCGGCGAAAGGTCAGGTTGTAGCGGAAGGCGCCAGTCAGCGGATGATCGCCAGGCTTAAGCGGCAAAATACCATGGTAGCGCAGGCGCGACGGTCCGCCCCACACCACCACGTCGCCATGCTCCAGCAGCACGCGTTGCGTGGCGTCGCCGCGCGCGAAGCCGCCAAACTGAAACACCGCTGGCAGCCCCAGCGATACTGAAACGATCGGCTGACGCAGATCGCGCTCATCTTTATCCTGATGCAGCGTTAGCTTTGCGCCAGGCGCGTAGCGGTTGATCAGGCAGGCGTCAGGCGCGAACAGCGGGAACCCCGCCTCGCGCGCGCAGTCGAGCGCCAGCTGGCGAAACAGCAGCGGCATCGGCGGCCATTTGCGGCCGTTCTCCGCATCCTGCTCGGTGTATTGATAGCCGCGCGCGTCGCTCGACCAGCCGAAATCGCCGCAGTTAGTCATCGCCACCGACATGCGGTGACCGCCTGGCGTAATGCGATGGTGGAACGGATTCTGCTGCGCCACCGTCAGCAGCGCCTCGATCAGCGCTGGCGCGTCGTCGCGCGCGCGGCGTCGCAGAATGGTCGCGCCCTCCGCCATCGGCTCCTGCCACGGCGCCTCTTCACTAAACAGATCAAGCATCACTCCCCCTTGCGCCGCTACTCGCCGTCGATCAGAAAGGCTTTGAACTGCGGCGACATCCAGCTGACGAATTTATCGCCCTCTTTACTGATAAGGTAGACCGCCAGCTGCTGCTGCAGCGCCAGCGCCTTCGCCTTTTCGCTGCCCAGCACCATCAGGCCGGTATCCCAGCCGTCAGCTTCCAGCGCCGTGGTGGCGATCACCGTGGCGGAAACCAGCTTATGCTCAATGGGCCGGCCAGTCGCGGGATCGATGACGTGCGAAATGCGTTTGCCGTCCAGTTCATAATAGTTGCGATAGCTGCCGGATGTGCTGATGCCGTGCCCCTGCAAATCAACCCGTGCCTGCACGGCGTTTTCGCTGTCGGTGGGTTTCTGGATCGCCACGCGCCAGCGCTGGCCCTGCGCGTTCTCTCCGCGGCTCAATACCGCCCCGCCGACCGAAACCAGATAGTTGTTGATCCCTTCGCGCTCCATCAGGCGGGCCAGGTGATCGGTGGCATAGCCTTCGCCCATCGTTGAGAGATCGACATAGAGCCCCGGCAAATCTTTTTGCAGCCACTGCCCTTGCACCGTCTCGATAACGCGCAGGTGCTGTAGCCCGGTTTGCGCCTTCGCGGCGGCGATCTCCGTCTCTGTCGGGATATGGGCAGGCTGTTTCGCCGGGCCGAAGCCCCAGAGATTCACCAGCGGCCCCACGGTAATATCCATCGCGCCGCCGGTTTTTGCGCCGATACGCAGTGACTCGGTGACGATATCCGCCATATCGGCGCTGACCGGCTGCGGCGCGTCGCCCTGATAGCGGTTGAAGCGCGACAGCACGGAATCGGGTTTCCAGGTCGACAACGTCTGGTCATCCGCATCAAGCTGCTGCTGGATCGCCTGCTGCAGTGCCGCTTTGCGCGCAGCGTCAACGCCCGCCAGCGACACGCGCCATACCGTGCCCATGGTTTTACCTTCCAGCACCATCGCCTGCGATGGCGCTTTGCTATCGCAGCCGCTCAGGGCGCAAACTGCCGCTGTCATTAGCAGAATATTCCAGTATCGCATTCTTCCCTCATCTGTAACGCTATATTCCAGCCTGAAACAAAGCATAAGTCGTTAGTAAAGTAGTCAAAAGCGGCTTGTAAACCCGCACTGCCTGACCCACTCTCTGGCAGAGACCCGGCTGATAACAGGAGGCCCCAATGATTTATCTGATTCTCGCGTTTGCAGGCGGACTATTTATTTTCAGTATTGTTAAGCTGCTGCAACAGCGTCGTCAAAAGCGCCTCGACTGGGGCGCGGCGCGTCACCGTTGAGCAGGCATGCACCAAAATGCTGCGGCAGTGTAGCAAAGCAGGCGGGAAATCCGTGGCTGTGAGAGCGATCGCGCTGGCATGAATCGTGCACTGTTTAGACCGGGTTTAACTCCGGGAGGTGCAGCATGCGTAAATTATCATCAACGTTCGGTCAGTGGCAGCAGTGGCTGAGTTTTTCCGCATTCACCCTGGCAGGGGTTGGATTTGAGGGCAGCGCCCCGCCACAGCCAAAAACGCCGCCTGCGGCCAGCCGCAGACGGACGCTGCAGTCATAGCACAGCCCTGATGCACTTAATCCCGGACGCTCGTCCGGGCGTCGTCCCGGCGGCCAGTAAAAGCGTCTTTCGCTGGCCGCTATCGGACAGACGTGCCCTTCTTCCCACTCCTCCCACGCCATGCTGATTCATTGACACACACAAGCGAGAATGGACGCCATTGTTCTCAGACTGTCGTCTGGGCCGAACAGGGCAAAGCCGGGCAGTTTACATTGCTGATGGTTGGCGCCATCGTGCAGCGCAGCGGAGAGAAGAAGCGGAGGGGGTAACAGAGGATTTAGCCGCCGCGCGGGCGGCAACGCTGCGCACGAGAGCGTAGCCCGCAGGCTACGCTCCTGGCGGTTTAAAACTGATAAACCAGACCCAGCGCCACGGTATCGTCGGTGTTGATGCCGGCCGCGTCGGTGAAGGCATTGTCGTCCATCAGGTTGATCTGGTAATCAACGTAGGTGGACATATTTTTGTTGAAGTAGTAGGTCGCGCCCACATCAACATATTTTTTCAGATTCTGTTTGCCCCAGTTCTGAATGTCGGTGCCGCGCGAGGTCACGAACGCCAGAGACGGACGCAGGCCGAAGTCGAACTGATACTGCGCCACCAGCTCCCAGTTATCCGCTTTATCAGCGAAACCATGGATGTCATCATCAGTGGAGCCGAAGCGGGTAGCGTTATAGGAACGGCTGTACATCGCCGCCAGGTAGATATTGTTAGCGTCATACTTCAGACCGCCGGTGTAGACTTCCGCCTTGTCACCGCGACCCAGAATGGCCGGATCGCCGCCGTTCTGATTGTTGGTACGGTCAGACGAGAACATGGCCGCGCCGATTCCCAGGCCAGAGCCCAGATCGTAGGTGGTGCTCAGGCCCCAGCCGTCGCCATTCTCACCCAGCACATTGCGGCCAGTGCTTTCACGGCTCGGGTTGTCGTTTTTGCCCTGATACTGAACGGCGAAATTCCAGCCGTCTACCAGACCGAAGAAGTTGGAGTTACGGTAGGTCGCCATACCGTTGCCACGCTGGAACATAAAGTTGTCCGCGCCGTAGGTGTCGCCGCCGAACTCCGGCAGGACGTCGGTCCATGCGCCGATGTCATATGCTACGCCGTAGTTGCGGCCGTAGTCGAACGAGCCCGCATCGCCGAACTTGATACCGGCAAAGCCGACGCGCGTGTAGCTGTCAGCGGTGCCTTCATCTTCTGAGGTATTCAGCGCCGCCTGATATTCCCACTGGCCGTAACCGGTCAGCTGGTCGGAAATCTGGGTTTCGCCTTTGAAGCCGAAGCGCAGGTAAGACTGGTCGCCGTCATTACCGTCGTTGTCTGAGAAATAGTGCAGACCGTCGACTTTACCGAACAGGTCTAATTTGTTGCCGTCTTTGTTGTAGATTTCCGCTGCGCTGGCAGAACCCGCTGCAACCAACAGCGCAGGGATCACCAGGGAGAGAACGCGACGTTTCATTTTATTGCCCTCTGTTATATGCCTTATTTTGCCACTGCAAGCTGAGCGCTCAAAAATTCAGCCGGCACGCCATTGTTATTTTATAAAGGGCAATAAGCCACCATGAAAATGCTACGAAATTTCCAAAACTGTTTCATAATGCGAAACAGTTATTTCCGGATGTAAAATTTGCGGAACTAATAACCAGCACGTATCGATAAAAATTATCGCACAAATTATCAAACCCATTTTTAAACTTTTATTTTCATCATGTTACATGCAGTTCTATATGAGCACTGAATGATAAAACCTGTACGTCATCTGATAATACAATAGATTCCGCTATCATCATTTATTTCATTATTACCTTCATTCATCCCGAATGAGATGTTTACCCTAATTTCGCGCCGGACCTCTGTGTCCGGCATTTTTTTGCCCAACATTTGGCGCTTCCACCCTGTCCGCAAGTAAAGTTAATTAATGATCCTAAAATAACATGGCCCACTTTAGGCACTTGTTGCCAATAATCGCACTTCCGGTTAATTATTTTCCTCAATATTTCTTTTGTTAATTTATCACCGTAATAAAGCGCCTCGCCTTATGTGAGATTGGGCTATTTGCACGCCGAGAGGCGCTCGCCGCAAAATATGACGGTAAGGCGTTCTGAATAGTCGCGTTCTATCGACAGCGCCTGACGAGCTCAGCCGCGCGTCAGAAAGGTTTAAAGCGTAACGCGCAGGATAATGACGTGACGCAAGGCCACCAGCTGACTGGAGAGATGCCAGGAAAGTTCTGGAAAAGTTTAGCGAGGAGATAAAAGTCGCTAGAATGCCGACTTGCACGCCGCTTTATCGCTATTCTACCCTTCCCGGCAGCGCATGCGGCTGCGGCATTGATGCTACACTTCGTCGCTTTACTACTCACGAATATCACTATGACCGCATTGGACGCCGCCCCACCCAGGAAACTTCACAGCCGAGTCAGTCTGGGCACACGCCTTGTTTTTCTTATTGCCGGCCTCGGCATGTCCTCCTGGGCGCCGCTGGTGCCGTTCGCCAGCGAGCGGTTAGCACTGAACGGCGCGTCGCTGGGCGCGCTGCTGCTCTGTCTGGGTGTGGGCTCGCTGGCGGCGATGCCGGTCACAGGCGCGCTGGTAGGCCGTTTCGGCTGCCGCCGGGTTATGCTCGGTTCGACGCTGGTGATTCTGGCAATGCTGCCGCTGCTGGCGACGCTGGAAGTAATGTGGATGATGGCCGCGACGCTGATGGTATTCGGCGCCGGGCTGGGCATGCTGGACGTGGCGATGAACGTGCAGGCGGTTGAGGTGGAGAAAGCGGCCCGCAAGCCAATGATGTCCGGCTTCCACGGCTTCTTTAGCCTCGGCGGCATTCTGGGCGCGGGCGCGATCAGCCTGCTGCTGGGCGCCGGCCTGTCGCCTCTGGCGTCAGTGGCGCTGGTGCTGCTGCTGATAGCGCTGCTGCTGACGGCCAGCCTGCCGACGCTAATGAGCGAGCGCCTGCATCAGCCCGATCAGCCGTGGCTGGTCGTCCCGCGCGGCTTCGTCGCCTTTCTCGGCCTGCTTTGCTTTATTCTGTTTCTTGCCGAAGGCGCCGTGCTCGACTGGGGCGCGCTGCTGCTGCTGCAGCGTCCCGAGATGTCGACGGCGCATGCCGGGCTTGGCTATGCGGTCTTCTCGGTGGCTATGACCATCGGCCGTCTCACCGGCGACCGCATTATCCACCGTTTCGGCCGCTTTCCCGTAATGCTGACAGGCGCGCTGACCGCATCGGCCGGTCTGGCGCTGGCGGTTTTTCTGCCCTGGCCGCAGATAGCGCTGCTCGCTTTTCTGCTGGTAGGCTTTGGTTTGTCCAATACGGTGCCGATGTTATTCAATGCTGTCGGGAATCAGCAGGATATGCCCTCGAATCTCGGGATTTCCGCCATGACAACGCTGGGATATGCGGGTATTCTCTCAGGTCCGGCCTTAATCGGATTTATTTCTCAATGGCTGAGCCTCAGCGGCGCCTTTCTGCTCATCGCGCTGCTGCTGCTGGCTGTGGCCGCCAGTGCCCGACTGGTCGCGCGATGATTTCAGGTGTCTGACACGCTATGTTGCCCTTTAAGTTTCCAGTGACATCCGGCAATGTCACTCGCTTTTTTGTGATTTTCAATCTGGTGCTGCTGCTGGCGCTGGGCTTTATGGTCCATAATTCGGTCAACGCCTGGCTGACTGAGAAACGCTATGCCATGGCCGATCTGGCGCGCGCGACGCAAAAGCGCATCGACGCCTATCGCTTCGCCACCTGGCAGATTTACGAGAACCTCGCCACAAGCGCGGCGGGCAGCGTGCCGAACAGCAGCCTGCAGGAGACGCGGCTGCGTCCGGACGTCTACTATCTGGAAAAAACCCGCCGTAAAACCGAAGCGCTGATCTTCGGCTCGCACGACAGCAGCACGCTTGATATGACCATGCGCATGTCGAGCTACCTCGATACGCTATGGGGCGCGGAAAACCCCTCCTGGTCGATGTATTTTCTCAACGGTCAAGACAATAGCCTGATTATGATCTCTACGCTGCCGCTGAAGGATATGGCGACGCGCTATAAAGAGAGCGCCATCAGTTCGCTGGTGGACGGCCGCCGTGCCGAGATGCTGCAGCAGGCCAACGCGCTGGACGAGCGCGAAAGCTTTTCGCCGCTGCGTCACTTTTCGTTTCAAAACGACCACTACTTTACCCTGCGCACCACCTTTAACCAGCCGGGCCATCTGGCAACGGTGGTCGCCTTCGACCTGCCGATCAACGATCTGACGCCGCAGAACATGCCGATCGAAAACTTTCAGCTGCGTCAGGACACGGCGCTGCCCGCCGCTGGGGCTCAGGAAGAGAGCGAAAGTACGCAGATCGCCATCGTTAATCCTGACCTGGAAATTGCCGCTACCCTGCCCAGCACGCCGCTGCAGCTGGTTTATCGCGTGCCGCTCACCAGCCTGATGATGGATACGCTGCATAATCTGCTCTGGCCGCTGCTGGTGAACCTGCTGCTGTTGCTGCTCTCTTTTGTCGGCATCACGCTGCTGCGCCAGCAGTCGCTGCGCCCGAGCGAAAATCAGAGCGCGGAACTCGACTCGCTACGCGTGCTCAATGAAGAGATCGTCGCCAGCCTGCCGGTCGGCCTGCTGGTGTATGACTTCGCCAGCAACCGCACCATCCTCAGCAATAAGATCGCAGAACATCTTTTGCCGCATCTCAATCTGCAAAAAATCATTAATATGTCCGACCAGCATCAGGGCGTGCTGCAGGCGACCATCAACAACGAAGTGTATGAGATCCGCCATGCGCGTAGCGTGCTGTCGCCCCATACCCAGCTGTTTTTGATGCGCGATCAGGATCGCGAGCTGCTGGTGAATAAAAAGCTGCAGAAGGCGCAACAGGTGCTGGATCGCAACCATCAGATGCGCCAGCAGCTGCTGCAAAATCTCGGCCACGCGCTGAATCGTCCGCTGGAAAAGGTGGTGGCGCAGCTGGTGCAGCTGAGCCAGCGCGACGAAGACGAAACCGTGCTCGATCTGCTCGACGAGAGTCAGAGCCTGGCGCGGCTGGTAGACGACATCGTCCTGCTTAACCGCCTTGAGGCGCACGACTGGTCGCCAGACGCCAGCGTTTTCAACCTGCAGGAGCTGCTCGACGAAGTTGCGCTGGAAAGCCTGCCGCTGATGCGCCGCAAGGGGCTGTCTCTGGTGGTGAATAACCTGCAGCCCAACGATGAGCAGCGTTTCGGGGACCGCCGTGCGCTGCGTAAAGTGCTCGCCACGCTAATGCACTATGCGCTGACCACCACGCGCTGGGGCAAGATCTCGCTGACGGTGAACGCCGACGAAGCGCATCCGGAACGCCTGCTGATTCAGCTGGTGGATACCGGCGCAGGACTGACCGTCGACGAGCTGGCGAACGCCGATTTCCCGTTCCTCGGCGAAACCAGCCAGGATCGCTACGGGCAGGCCTCCGGCATGGCCTTTTTCCTCTGCAAGCAGCTGTGCAAACAGATGGGCGGCAGTCTGGAGATTATCGCCAAACCGGATATCGGCACGCGCTACAGCATTCAGCTTCCGCTGGCGGTAGAGCCACGGCCGGAAGAGGAAGAGGAGAAGCTGCTGGACGGCGTGACCGCGCTTATTGAGATCGAGGTGGAAGATGTCTACAAAATTGTCTGCCGCCATCTGGAAAACTGGGGGGCGCGCTGCCTGTCGCCCGAAGAGCGACTGTCAGGACAGGAACATGACGTGCTGGTGACCGACGACCCTAACAAGCTGAGCGGCTGGGCGCTGCTGCTGGCGGAGGATGAGCTGGGTCACCACGCGCTAAACGATCGGCAATACCGGGTCAACTTCAATCTCAGCAATGCGCTGCAGGATGCACTGCTGGCCCTGATTGAACAACAGCTGGCCCATGATTCCATGGATGAGAGTACAGAAGACGAGGAATTAACCCCGCTGCTCAGCGGCGGCTACTTCCAGCTGTTTACCGAGACAGTACCGCCTGATGTAAAGAGACTGTATACTGAGTCGGCAGAAAAGGACTATGCCATGCTTGCTCAGACAGCGCATCGCCTGAAAGGCGTGTTTGCCATGCTTAACCTGACGCCAGGCAAACAGCTTTGTGAAGAGTTAGAACTGCACATCAAAGCATGTGACGATTCAAACATTACAAATACCACCAGTGACATTGACGCTTACGTTAATGAACTGCTGCAGCAAGGTAACCAATAAGATGAATAACTTAAATGTAATTATTGCCGATGACCATCCAATTGTTCTTTTCGGTATCCGAAAATCTCTGGAACAAATTGAATGGGTCAACGTTGTAGGTGAGTTTGAAGACTCAACAGCACTGATTAACAGCTTGTCAAAACTTGATGCCAACGTCCTGATCACCGATCTCTCCATGCCTGGCGAGAAATATGGCGATGGCATCACGCTGATCAAATATATCAAACGTCACTATCCTGACCTGGCGATTATTGTTCTGACCATGAACAACAACCCGGCCATTCTGAGCGCCGTGCTGGATCTGGACATCGAAGGCATCGTGCTGAAACAGGGCGCGCCGACCGATCTGCCGAAAGCGCTGGCTGCGCTGCAAAAAGGCAAGAAGTACACGCCGGAAAGCGTCGCGAAACTGCTGGAGAAGATTAGCGCTGGCGGCTATGGCGACAAGCGTCTGTCGCCGAAAGAGAGCGAAGTGTTGCGCCTCTTCGCCGAAGGCTTCCTGGTGACGGAGATTGCCAAGAAACTGAACCGCAGTATCAAAACTATCAGCAGCCAGAAAAAATCGGCGATGATGAAGCTGGGCGTTGATAACGATATCGCCCTGCTGAACTACCTCTCCTCCGTCAGCGCCACCCAGGTCGACAAAGAGTAACCCGTTGTTCAGACGGCGCTCAGGCGCCGTCTTATTTTCCGCGTCAGCAGGCCCGTCCGCCTACCCTTCCCGCGCTTTTCTTACCCGCTCCGAGTAAACCGCCAGCGTTGTCTTCAGCACGTCCAGCGTCACCGGTTTCGACAGGCAGTTATCCATACCGGCCTCCATACAGCGCTGCTTCTCTTCCGCCAGCGCGTTGGCGGTAACGCCGATCACCGGGAAAACGTGACCAAGCTGACGCAGCCGCTGCGTCAGCCGGTAGCCGTCCATATTCGGCATGTTGACGTCACTCAGCACGATATCGATCTCACTGCGGCTGATGACGTTAAGCGCGTCGACGCCATCCTGAGCGGTTTTCACCTGATAGCCCAGCGTGCCGAGCTGCTCCGACAGCAGCATGCGGTTAATAGGATGGTCGTCGACAATCAGAATCCTGATGTCGTCATTGCTGATCACCTCTTCCGCCGGCGCAGAGAGCGCAAGGTTGGTCGCCGTGTCGCTCTGAATGGCAATGCGGTAAATGCGCGCCAGCAGGCTCGGCAGCTCGTGCGGCGTTGCCGTGCTGTGCAGCCAGCGCCCCGGCGCGATTTCACTCGGCATATCGATATGGGCGCCGCTGAAGATAATGACTGCCCGCAGCGTCTGCTCACCTTCCGGCTCATAGTCGGTGATGAGCACGTCGTCGCTGCCGCCTTTACCGTTATACGGCAGGATAGCGATGCCCTGCTGCTGCAGATCGCGCGCGATAAAACTGGCGAGATAGTCGTTGCGCATATCGATCCACAGGGTTTTGTCGTGCAGCCCGTCGAGCAGCGGCGGCGCAGGATGCTGGCCATTATAGACCGGAATGCGCACGATAAACTGGCTACCCATGCCAGGCTCGGAGTCCACTTCAATATCGCCGTCCATCATATTGGTCAGCTTTTCACAGATAGCGAGGCCCAGGCCGGTGCCCTGGAAGTTGCGCTGTACGCCGTTGCCCACCTGAAAGAAAGGATCAAACAGCCGCGTAATCTCTTTGCCTGGGATCCCCACGCCGGTATCGCGAATACGAAACGCCAGATAGCCCTCTTTCACATAGGCATGGAGAATAATGCAGCCGGTGTGGGTGAACTTGATGGCGTTGTTCAGCAGGTTGGAGATCACCTGCTGCAGGCGCAGCGGATCGCCATCCAGCGCCAGCGGCACGTCATGTTCGATAAAGCAGTAAAGCGTCAGCCGCTTTTTCATCACCAGCGAGAGATAGTTGCCGGCAATATGGCTGAGCACTTCGCGCGGCGAGAAGGGGCGCGGCTCGATCTTCAGCTGTTCCGACTCAATCTTGGAGAAGTCGAGAATATCGCTGATGATCTTCAGCAGCAGGCTCGACGAGTTGTTCATCGCGGTGACCAGTGAATCGACCTCTTTTGGCAGCTGTTTGGTCTGCATCAGATCGAGGTTGCCGATAATGCCGTAAAGCGGCGTGCGCAGCTCATGGCTGACGGTGGCGAGGAACATCGACTTCGACTGGCTCGCCTGTTCCGCCGCCTGCGCCATCTCCTGCAGCGACTGCTCCATGCGCACGCGCGCCGAGACGTCCACCAGCACGCAGATCGCCACGTTTTCGTTGCGGTAGCGCGAATGCACAAAGCTGATTTGCAGGTTGGTGTTGCTGCCGGTCAGCACGTCGACAAAGTTGACCTGCTGGCTGCCGATGATTTCATTGAGCCGCTGGCGATCTTCCTGCGTCAGCAGCGTCAGATAGTTGTGCGCCAGCTCGTTGCTGAGAATATTGGTGCCGTCACGGGTGCGCAGAATGCAGATGCCCACCGGCGCCGAGGCGACGATTTTGCGGTTGAACTGCTCATGCTCTTCCAGCCGGTGCGCATTCTCTTCGGCCGGCAGGAACATACGGCGCTCAAACAGCCATGCCAGGGTGAAAAGCACTATCGCGCTGAGCAGATTAAGCAGCAGCGCATTGATGATCATGAGCTTGAGCTGATCCACCAGCACACTGGTCGACACCGACCACACCACATTGAGATCGGAAGGCGGCAGCGGCTTTTTGAGCACCAGCTGACGATAGCCGTCAAGATAACCGAACCAGCTGGTGTCGTCCGGGAGGTCGTCAAGTGAGAAGCCGACGCCACCACGGCGCGAGGTCAGCAGCGGGCGGTAATTTTCATCGACGAGGGTGGCCACCACCGGCAGGCTACCAGGCTGAATAAACTCGTCCAGGCGGATATTTTGCTCGACGCCCAGCAGCGCCTGTAGCTTATTGGCGACGTAAACCGGCACCATCATATAGAAGGTGCCGACCCCGGGCTGTGCGCTGGCGTTGATCCAGTAGACAGGATTGCGGCGCTCTTCGTCGTTGCCATTGCGATAGCGCAGCACGCGTTCGCGCAGCGCCTTGAGGCTACGTTCGCGATCGACATTGCCGCTGCCGATAGTGAAATCCGCCAGGCACTGGCTTTCACCGCCGATAAAAAAGACGCGGTTCAGCTCATAACTGGAAGCGAAGTTACTTTTCCAGTAGTTGATGTAGTAGCTGAGTGAATCAAGCGAGTTGCGCCAGGTATTGCTCATCGAGGAGCAGTCGCCGTCAGAAAAGAGCGGCGTAAACTGCGGCAGTGTCGCTTTGCCCGGCAGCACGCCATTAATTATATCCAGGCCGCTGCTGACGCTGGTAAGGCGATTTTCAGTGATGTACTTCAGCTCGCGCATCACGTCGGCGGAGTGGCGCACATACCATTCCGCCTGGCCATAGTTGCTGGCGAACTCTTGCCGCACGCTGCTCTCTTTGTCATGCAGCACGCTGATGATAAAGAAAGTGGTCAGCACCGCGCCCAGCGTCCAGAGCAGCAGCGCCAGCGCACGGAACAGGTAGCGCGAGATGCGCAGCGTGGTTCGGAAAGAGACCAGATATTTCAAAGGAAACTCACTACGGCAAGGTTAATGACGGGCTGGCTTCAGAATGCTCATTACACTAGCTTTATCAGGGGAGAAAAGCCAGTCGGCATCTGCGCTTAACGGCCGCGCCGCAAAAAACAACGGCAGGTCGGGTTGCCCTTTCCTGCCGTAAAATTGCGTGCCGCCTTCCCTGGCGGCGCAAGCGCGAAGCGTTACTCCTCTTCGTCCGCTTCAGGCGTCTCGTCGTCAGCTTCCGCTTCCGGCGCGATATCTTCCTCGCCTTCCGCTACGCTGCCGTCGATGGCGTCGAGCTCTTCCTCTTCCACCGGTTCGGCCACGCGCTGCAGACCCACCACGTTCTCATCTTCCGCGGTACGGATCAGGATCACGCCCTGCGTGTTACGGCCGACGATGCTCACCTCGGAGACGCGGGTGCGCACCAGCGTGCCGGCATCGGTGATCATCATGATCTGATCGCTGTCCACCACCTGCACCGCGCCAATCACCGGACCGTTACGTTCGGTGACTTTAATGGAGATCACGCCCTGGGTAGCGCGCGAGCGGGTCGGGTACTCGCTAATGGCGGTACGCTTGCCGTAGCCGTTTTGCGTTACGGTAAGAATGGCGCCCTCATCACGCGGCACGATCAGCGACACCACGCGATCCCCTTCCGCCAGCTTGATGCCGCGCACGCCCGAGGCGGTACGGCCCATGGCGCGAACGGCGTTCTCAGCGAAGCGCACCACTTTGCCGCCGGCAGAGAAGAGCATCGCCTCGTCGTTGCCGTTGGTCAGCGCCACGCCGATCAGCTCGTCATCTTCGCGCAGGTTCACCGCGATGATGCCCGCGCTGCGCGGACGGCTGAACTCCTGCAGCGCCGTTTTCTTCACGGTACCGCTGGCGGTCGCCATAAAGATGTTGAAGCCTTCGGTATATTCGCGCACCGGCAGGATGGCGGTAATGCGTTCGTCAGGCTGCAGCGGCAGCAGGTTGACGATCGGACGACCGCGCGCCCCACGGCTCGCTTCCGGCAGCTGGTAAACCTTCATCCAGTAGAGACGGCCGCGGCTGGAGAAGCAGAGGATAGTGTCGTGGGTGTTGGCCACCAGCAGACGGTCAATAAAATCCTCTTCCTTGATGCGAGCCGCCGATTTACCTTTGCCGCCGCGACGCTGCGCTTCGTAGTCTGAAAGCGGCTGATACTTCACATAGCCCTGATGCGACAGGGTGACCACCACATCTTCCTGATTGATCAGGTCTTCGATGTTGATGTCGGCGCTGTTGGCGGTGATCTCGGTGCGGCGTTCGTCGCCGAACTGGTCGCGCATGGCGATCAGCTCTTCGCGGATCACTTCCATCAGGCGTTCGGCGTTCATCAGGATGTTGAGCAGCTCGGCGATCTGCTCCAGCAGCGCTTTGTACTCGTCGAGCAGTTTTTCATGCTCAAGCCCGGTGAGCTTCTGCAGACGTAAATCGAGGATCGCCTGCGCCTGCTGTTCGGTCAGATAGTAGCGACCGTCGCGGATGCCGAACTCCTCGTCCAGCCACTCCGGACGGGCGGCGTCGTCGCCCGCGCGTTCCAGCATGGCGGCGACGTTGCCCAGATCCCACGCCTGCGCGATCAGGCCCGCTTTCGCTTCGGCCGGGTTCGGCGCGCGGCGGATCAGCTCGATAATCGGGTCGATGTTAGCCAGCGCGATCGCCAGACCTTCAAGGATATGCGCGCGGTCGCGCGCTTTGCGCAGTTCAAAAATGGTGCGGCGCGTGACCACTTCGCGACGATGGCGCACAAAGGCTTCGAGGATCTCCTTCAGCGTCATGATCTTCGGCTGGCCCTGATGCAGCGCCACCATGTTGATGCCGAATGAGACCTGCAGCTGCGTCAGCGAGTAGAGGTTGTTCAGCACCACTTCGCCGACCGCATCGCGCTTCACTTCGATCACGATGCGCATGCCGTCTTTATCCGACTCGTCGCGCAGCGCGCTGATGCCTTCGACGCGCTTCTCTTTCACCAGCTCGGCGATCTTCTCAATCAGGCGCGCTTTGTTGACCTGGTAAGGGATCTGGTGCACCACGATGGTTTCGCGGCCGGTTTTGGCGTCGGTTTCCACTTCGCCGCGCGCGCGGATGTAGATCTTGCCGCGCCCGGTGCGATACGCCTCTTCAATGCCGCGACGGCCGTTGATGATGGCGGCGGTCGGGAAATCGGGCCCCGGAATATGCTCCATCAATCCTTCGACGCTGATATCTTCGTCGTCGATATAGGCGAGACAGCCGTTGATCACTTCCGTCAGGTTGTGCGGCGGAATATTGGTCGCCATCCCGACCGCGATGCCGGACGAGCCGTTCACCAGCAGGTTAGGGATTTTGGTCGGCAGAACTTCAGGGATCTGCTCGGTGCCGTCATAGTTCGGCACGAAGTCGACGGTCTCTTTTTCCAGGTCTGCCAGCAGATCGTGCGCGATACGCGACATGCGCACTTCGGTATAACGCATCGCCGCGGCGGAGTCGCCGTCGACGGAGCCGAAGTTGCCCTGTCCGTCCACCAGCATGTAACGCAGGGAGAAAGGCTGAGCCATGCGGACGATGGTGTCGTAAACGGCGGAATCCCCGTGCGGGTGATATTTACCGATGACGTCACCGACCACACGGGCGGATTTCTTATAGGGTTTGTTCCAGTCGTTACCCAGTTCGCTCATCGCGTAGAGCACGCGGCGGTGGACAGGCTTCAGGCCGTCACGAACATCGGGTAAGGCTCGGCCAACAATGACCGACATGGCGTAATCGAGGTAGGAGCTCTTTAACTCTTCTTCGATATTGACCGGTGTAATTTCTCTTGCAAGGTCGCTCATGGAGCCGCATTCCCTCTACATATGCCCGGATTTTAAAGGTGCGAAAGTATATCACACGCCAGCCCGCTGGTGAACGTTAACCGCCGTTTTCACGCGCTTTTCATCGCGCCGGAAAGGTGCCCCCGAAAGCAATAAGCGTTTATACTCAGTCAACATTTTTTCTGGAGTAATGATTCAATGAATGCACAACCGCAGGAAACGCAGCCCAACGTCGATGCGCAGGAAATCGCTAAGTTTGAGGCGGTCGCCTCGCGCTGGTGGGATCTGGAAGGCGAATTCAAGCCTCTGCACCGCATCAACCCGCTGCGTCTGGGCTTTATCGCGCAGCACAGCAACGGTCTGTTCGGCAAAAAAGTGCTGGACGTCGGCTGCGGCGGCGGCATCCTGGCGGAGAGCATGGCGCGCGAAGGCGCAGAGGTGACCGGTCTCGATATGGGCGCCGAACCGCTGCAGGTGGCGCGCCTGCACGCGCTGGAACAGGGAGTGACGCTCGACTACGTGCAGCAGACGGTGGAAGATCACGCCGAAGCGTTCGCCGGCCAGTATGACGTAGTGACCTGTATGGAGATGCTGGAGCACGTGCCGGATCCGCGTTCGGTTGTGCACGCCTGCGCTCGTCTGGTGAAGCCGGGTGGCGAAGTGTTCTTCTCGACCATCAACCGCAACCCCAAGGCCTGGCTGATGGCGGTGTTCGGCGCGGAATATGTGCTGCGCATGGTGCCGCGCGGCACCCATGACGTGAAGAAGTTTATCCGCCCGTCCGAACTGCTGGGCTGGGTCGACGAAACCGCGCTGCGCGAGCAGCATATCATCGGCCTGCACTACAACCCGCTGAGCGACAAATTTCGCCTCGGTGGCGGCGTCGACGTGAATTACATGGTGCATACTCGCCACGTGAAAAAGTAAGCCGCTGGCGCGCAAGGCAATTGCGCGCCCGTTATCCTGCCCTTATCGCTTTTGCTCGCGCTGTCGCTCTGCCGCTAGACGGTTGTCGGGAAAAAACACAGCGATGTGCGAAAAATCAGCGGTCGATCAAAATCTCGAATTTTTTGCCCTGCCGGTTGACAGGCTGCCGGGCCTTATAAGTCGCGGGGTTAAGAAATTTCGCACAAAATACAAGCCCCACCGCCATCATTTTTCTGTCTTGTTATCTGGCGGCAGGTCACTAGAATAACCTCCATATTGTTACTCAATCTCTTCCAACCCCCAACATATAGTGTTTATCCACAGAATTATTCACATTGAATAACCCTGTGAATAAACAGGGGACTCTTTTTCACTTACGGATGGTATAACGCGACATGAATCAAAGTCTGCTCGTTACTAAACGCGATGGCCGCCAGGAACGCATTGATCTCGATAAGATTCACCGGGTACTCGACTGGGCCGCTGAAGGACTGAATAACGTCTCTGTCTCCCAGGTTGAGCTGCGCTCCCATATCCAGTTCTACGATGGCATCAGAACTTCTGATATTCATGAAACCATCATCAAGGCCGCAGCAGACCTGATCTCGCGCGACGCGCCGGACTATCAATACCTTGCTGCCCGTCTGGCGATTTTCCACCTGCGTAAAAAAGCCTACGGCCAGTTCGAGCCGCCGAAGCTGTACGACCAGGTGGTGCGCATGGTGGAGATGGGTAAATATGACCCTCATCTGCTGGAAGACTACACGGTTGAAGAGTTCGAGCAGATGGACGGCTTTATCGACCACTGGCGCGATATGAACTTCTCCTACGCGGCGGTTAAGCAGCTGGAAGGCAAATATCTGGCGCAGAACCGCGTCACCGGCGATATCTACGAGAGCGCGCAGTTCCTCTATATCCTGGTCGCCGCCTGCCTCTTCTCCGGCTATCCGCGCGACACGCGTATGGACTACATCAAGCGCTTCTACGACGCGATCTCTACCTTTAAGATTTCGCTGCCGACGCCGATCATGTCCGGCGTCCGCACCCCAACGCGCCAGTTCAGCTCCTGCGTGCTGATTGAGTGCGGCGACAGCCTTGACTCCATTAACGCCACCTCCAGCGCTATCGTGAAGTATGTGTCGCAGCGCGCCGGTATCGGCATCAACGCCGGCCGCATTCGCGCGCTGGGCAGCCCGATCCGCGGCGGCGAAGCCTTTCACACCGGCTGTATTCCGTTCTACAAGCACTTCCAGACCGCGGTGAAGTCCTGCTCGCAGGGCGGCGTGCGCGGCGGCGCGGCGACGCTGTTCTACCCGATGTGGCATCTGGAAGTAGAGAGCCTGCTGGTGCTGAAGAACAACCGCGGCGTGGAAGGCAACCGCGTGCGTCACATGGACTATGGCGTGCAGATCAACAAGCTGATGTATCAGCGTCTGCTGAAGGGCGAAGAGATTACCCTGTTCAGCCCGTCCGACGTGCCCGGCCTGTATGACGCCTTTTTTGCCGATCAGGACGAGTTTGAGCGTCTCTACACCAAATATGAGAAAGACGACAGCATCCGCAAACAGCGCGTGAAAGCGGTCGACCTCTTCTCGCTGATGATGCAGGAGCGCGCCTCCACCGGCCGCATCTACATCCAGAACGTCGACCACTGCAACACCCACAGCCCGTTCGACGCCAGCATTGCGCCGGTGCGCCAGTCTAACCTCTGCCTGGAGATCGCGCTGCCGACCAAACCGCTGGAAGATGTCAACGACGAGAACGGCGAAATCGCCCTCTGCACCCTGTCGGCGTTTAACCTCGGCGCGATCGAGAGCCTGGACGATCTGGAAGAGCTGGCGACCCTGGCGGTACGCGCCCTGGACGCCCTGCTCGACTATCAGGACTACCCGATTCCGGCTGCGAAACGCGGCGCGATGGGCCGCCGCACCCTGGGTATCGGCGTGATCAACTTCGCTTACTACCTGGCGAAGAACGGCGTGCGCTACTCCGACGGCAGCGCCAACAACCTGACGCACAAAACCTTCGAAGCGATTCAGTACTACCTGCTGAAAGCCTCGAACGAGCTGGCGAAAGAGCAAGGCGCCTGCCCGTGGTTCAACGAAACCACCTACTCGCAGGGCATTATGCCGATCGATACCTATAAAAAGGATCTCGACACCATCTGCAACGAGCCGCTGCACCTGGACTGGGACGGCCTGCGCGAGTCAATCAAGACGCACGGCCTGCGCAACTCCACGCTCTCCGCGCTGATGCCGTCCGAGACGTCGTCGCAGATCTCTAACGCCACGAACGGTATCGAGCCGCCGCGCGGCCATATCAGCATCAAAGCCTCTAAAGATGGCATTCTGCGTCAGGTGGTGCCGGAGTATGAGCGTCTGAAAGATCAGTACGAGCTGCTGTGGGAAATGCCGTCCAACGACGGTTATCTGCAGCTGGTCGGGGTGATGCAGAAGTTTATCGATCAGGCGATCTCTTCTAACACCAACTACGATCCGTCGCGCTTTGCCAACGGCAAGGTGCCGATGAAGCAGCTGCTGAAAGATCTGCTGACCGCGTATAAGTTCGGCGTGAAAACGCTCTACTACCAGAACACCCGCGACGGCGCGGAAGACGCGCAGGACGATCTGGCGCCGTCTATCCAGGATGACGGTTGCGAAAGCGGCGCTTGTAAGATTTAAGGTTGGGCGGGAGCGCGTCTCCCGCCTGCGTTATTTCACGGGGCCGCGCTGCGCCCCGTCTACATTTGGACAGTTTGTATGGCTTACACTACGTTCTCACAGAATAAAAACGATCAGCTGAAAGAGCCGATGTTCTTTGGTCAGTCCGTCAACGTGGCGCGTTTCGACCAGCAGAAATATGACATTTTTGAAAAGCTGATTGAAAAGCAGCTCTCCTTTTTCTGGCGTCCGGAAGAGGTCGACGTCTCGCGCGACCGCATCGACTATCAGGCGCTGCCGGAGCATGAGAAACATATTTTTATCAGCAACCTGAAATACCAGACCCTGCTCGATTCGATTCAGGGCCGTAGCCCGAACGTCGCCCTGCTGCCGCTGATTTCTATTCCCGAGCTGGAAACCTGGGTCGAAACCTGGGCTTTCTCCGAGACCATCCACTCGCGCTCTTACACCCATATCATCCGCAACATCGTCAACGACCCGTCGCTGGTATTCGACGATATCGTCACCAACGAGCAGATCCTCGCGCGCGCGCAGGATATCTCTAAGTACTACGACGATCTGATCGAGATGACCAACTACTGGCATCTGCTGGGCGAAGGCACGCATCAGGTTAACGGCAAAAGCGTGACCGTGAACCTGCGCGCGCTGAAAAAGCAGCTCTATATCTGCCTGATGAGCGTGAACGCGCTGGAGGCGATCCGCTTCTACGTCAGCTTCGCCTGCTCTTTCGCTTTCGCCGAGCGCGAACTGATGGAAGGCAACGCCAAGATTATCCGTCTGATTGCCCGTGACGAAGCGCTGCACCTGACCGGCACCCAGCATATGCTGAACCTGATGCGCACCGGCGAAGACGATCCCGAAATGAAAGAGATCGCCGCCGAATGCCGTGACGAATGTTTTGATCTGTTCAAGAAAGCGGCCGAGCAGGAGAAAGAGTGGGCGGAATATCTGTTTAGCGGCGGTTCGATGATCGGCCTGAACAAAGATATTCTCTGCCAGTACATCGAGTACATCACCAATATCCGCATGCAGGCGGTGGGCCTGGATCTGCCGTTCCAGACGCGCTCCAACCCGATTCCGTGGATTAACTCCTGGCTGGTGTCGGACAACGTGCAGGTCGCGCCGCAGGAAGTGGAAGTGAGCTCCTACCTGGTGGGTCAGATCGACTCGGAAGTGGGCGAAGACGACTTTAACGATTTCCAGCTGTAAGTATGAGCCGTGCCGTTATTATCCTGCGCAGCTCTGGCCAGCGGCTGGAGTGCGCAGAGCATCACCCTAACCTGCTGACGACGCTGGAAGCGCATAATCTGTGCGTGGAGTTTCAGTGTCGCGAAGGCTACTGCGGTTCGTGCCGCACGCGCCTGCTGAAGGGCGAAGTTCACTATGCCGAAACGCCGCTGGCGTTTGTGGAGCAGGGCGAGATTTTGCCCTGCTGCTGTCTGGCGAAAGGCGAGATTGAAATCGAGCTGTAGCAAGTTTTGTTGCCTGCGATAACCGTGCCAGCGCGGGTGTCATGGCCCGATCGCAAAGACGCAAAAGCGGCATCCCTGCCAGCTCGGCCCGCCCCATCCCTGGGGCGGGACGCTTTGCTCCTCGGGCCATGACACCCGCGCCCGAGCTTTTTTGCGGTCTGTTAGCAATGACAGTGCCCTTTACAGCTTCACCGACTCCAGCGCATCAATCCAGCCGTGGCCGGTGCTGACCTCGCTGCCGTGCAGCCAGCGGCGCAGCATATTCATCGCCATCATCGCCACCACCTTCTGCCGCGTCTCCAGATTGTGCCGACCGTGAGTGAACTTCACCCGCTGTCCCCAGCTCGCTTCCGGCGTATGCAGCGCCAGCGACACTTCCCCCTCTTCCAGCGCACCGGTCGACAGCGCCAGCACCGTCCCCTGATGCGCCGCCAGCGCGCGCGTACGCTGCACCTGCTCCTCCAGCCCCTCCTGATGCGCTGGCAGAATTTCCGCCGCGCTCAGCGGCACCTCTGCCGCCGCCAGCTGCCAGTGCAGCAGTCCGGCGGTGTACTGCTCGCTAAGCGCCAGACGGAAGCCGCGATCCTTAAGCTCGCGCGCCAGCAGCGCTGGCAGACCTTCCGTGCCTTCGAAAATGGTGCACTCCGCCAGCAGCAGACGCACCTGCTGCCAGACCTGCTCCATCGCCACGCGCTGGGCGGCCGGTCCGGTCAGTTTAATTTCGATAATCGGCATTGAAGAGCGATAGCCCATCACCACCCCTTCCGGCAGCGCCAGCGGCTCAAGTTCGGCGGCAATATCGCTCTCGCCACGGCCGAAGGTGGTGAGGCGCAGGCAGAGCGGCGGGTCAGGCAGGTCGAACTGCTGCTTGAGGCGTGGCAGAATCTGCTGCTCCACCATCACCTTGAATTCAGAAGGCACGCCGGGGGTAAAGAAAATCCAGCAGCGATTCAGCCGCAGCGCAAAGCCGCAGGCGGTGCCGACCGGATTATCCAGCATTTCAGCATTGGCGGGGATCTCCGCCTGCTTGCGATTGCTCGCCGCCATTACGCGGCCGCGGCTGGCAAACCACGCCTCCATGTTATCCAGCCACGCCTGATGCAGCACCAGCTCGACGCCGCAGGCTTTCGCCGCCGCCAGCGCGCTGAGATCGTCGCTGGTCGGGCCGAGCCCACCGTTGACGATCAGCACATTCGCCACCTCGCTGCGCGCCTGGAGCGTTTCCACCAGCGACGACAGCGAATCGCCCACCGTGCTGCGGCTGCTCATCGGCAACCCGTTCTGAAACAGCACATCCGCCAGCCAGGCGGCATTAGTATCGACGATTTGGCCGTGCAGCACCTCATCCCCTGTAGACAGCATCTCGACTCTTATCACGTTGTCATCTCCTTTTGTCCATCGATCTACTGTAGGAAGCGCGCTGAGTAAACTCAACACAATAGTGCGTCTTTCGCGTCAGCGGGCGATAAGGGGCAAACAGGCAAGAAAGGCGGGGAAGGAAGAAACAAACGGCGGGTCGCCCCGCCGTTTTGAGCAGCACGCCTTAGCGACGCGCCAGCAGCAGGCCGAGCACCAGACCGGCGGCTGCGCCGATGCCGATACCCTGCCAGGGCTTCTCATGCACGTAGTCGTCGGCGCGGTAGGCGACGTTTTTCGCGCGATAGTAGTAGCTGTCGGAAGCCTGACTTACGCGTGACTTCACATCTTCCAGCGCCTGCTCCGCTTTGGTTTTGAGTTCGATGTATTTCTGATCGGTCGGATCGCCTGACGACTTCAACACCTCTTCCAGCGTCTCGGTCAATAGCGCCAAATCATCATCCAGATTGGTGTCAAAAGCTTCTGTCTCTTTTACCATCATTTCCTCCGTGTCATTTACAAAGCAGTCTTTTAACTATAGCGGCAAAATCGCCGTTTGCAGGATAGTGTCACCAGGATTCCCCCGAGTTTGCCTCAGCCCGATTTCAGACGAAATTCCTCGGCCTTCTTGATTAATCTGATAAATTTAAGGCGGACTGAATTTTTCACCTGACAGACTGTCGTACCCTGCTGTTATCTGCGCTTTTAGATCACCTGCGCGCAGAGCAGGACAGTCACAACACACTCGAACGCTAAGGAATAATTTCTGGCATGAATCGAAGAATGTTTATGAAAGCGTCAATGGCCTTCTCCGCCGTCAGCGGCATGACCGGCCTGTCCACGCTGTTTGCGCAATCCGCCTGGGCAGAAGATGGCATTGCAGACGGTGCCGCCGTGCGCTTCGATTTCGATGTACTGAAAAAGAAAGCCGCCGCGCTGGCGAAGCAGCCCTGGGGCGGCGCGCCTGGCGCGCTGCCAGAGACGCTGGCGACCCTTACGCCGCAGGCGTACAACGAAATTCAGTACGACGCCGGTCACTCGCTGTGGAACAACATCCCCGATCGTCAGCTCGACGTGCAGTTTTTCCACGTCGGCATGGGCTTTAAGCGCCGCATCCGCATGTTCTCGGTCGACGCCGACAGCCGCGAAGCGCGCGAGATCCACTTCCGCCCTGAACTGTTCAACTACAACAACGCGAAGGTGGATACGCAGCAGCTGGTGGGCAAAAACGATCTCGGCTTCGCCGGCTTCCGCGCCTTTAAAAAGCCAGAGCTGGCGCGGCGCGATATCGTCTCTTTCCTCGGTGCCAGCTACTTCCGCGCCGTGGACGACACCTATCAGTACGGCCTCTCCGCGCGCGGCGTGGCGGTCAACACCTTCAGCAACGGCGGCGAGGAGTTTCCAGACTTCACCGCATTCTGGTTTGAAACGCCGAAAGCGGACGATACCACCTTTGTCGTCTACGCCCTGCTGGACGGCGCCAGCCTGACCGGCGCCTATAAGTTCACTATTCACTGCGAGGCGACCCGCGTGGTCATGGAGGTGGAGAATCATCTCTTTGCGCGCAAGGCGATCCGCCAGCTCGGCATCGCGCCGATGACCAGTATGTTCAGCTGCGGCACCAACGAGCGCCGCATGTGCAACACCTATCATCCGCAGATCCACGACTCTGATCGCCTGGCGATGTGGAGCGGCAGCGGCGAGTGGATCGCGCGCCCGCTGAATAATCCGCAGAAGCTGCAGTTTAACGCCTATCAGGATGAGAACCCGCGCGGCTTTGGCCTGCTGCAGCTTAATCACGATTTCAAAGATTATCAGGATGTGATCGGCTGGTATGACAAACGCCCCAGCCTGTGGGTGGAGCCGATCGGCAAATGGGGCAAAGGCGCCATCAATCTGATGGAGATCCCCACCACCGGCGAAACGCTGGATAATATCGTCTGCTTCTGGCAGCCAGCCGAGCCGGTGAAGGCGGGCAGCGAATTCAGCTTCTCCTACAAGCTTTACTGGAGCGGCCTGCCGCCGGTGCGCAGCGGTCTGGCGCGCGTCGACGCCACCCGCACCGGCATCGGCGGCTTCCCGGAAGGCTGGGCGCCGGGCGAGCACTTCCCTGAGACGTGGTGCCGTCGCTTCGCCATCGATTTCGTCGGCGGAGATTTAAAAGCGGCCGCGCCGAAGGGCATCGAGCCGGTGATTACCCTGTCATCCGGCACCTTTAAGCAGGTGGAGATCCTCTACGTCGAGCCGATGAACGGCTATCGCATCCTGTTCGACTGGTATCCAGAGAGCGACGCCACTACGCCGGTGGAGATGCGTCTGTTCCTGCGCACCAAAGATGAAACCCTGAGCGAGACCTGGCTTTACCAGTACTTCCCGCCGCCGCCAGATCAGCGCAAATATGTTGATGACCGCCAGATGACGGTAGGCTAAAAGAGAAGAACGGCGAGCTAAAAGCTCGCCGTTTTTATATGGCTGATACTGAGCCGACGCGGGTGACGTGGCCCGATCGCAAAGACGCAAAAAACGGCATCCCTGCCAGCTCGGCCTGCGCCATCCCTGGCGCAGGACGCTTTGCTCTTCGGTCCACGTCACCCGCTTCCCTACCTGAGCAGCCGCCTGTAACAGCAAGCCCACGCCGTATTTATTTGCGCATATCAATATGCGGAATACCGTCTTCCAGATAGATCTCGCCGACCGCCCGAAAACCGAGGCGCCCATAGAAATCCTGCAGGTGCGCCTGCGCCGACAGATAAAGCTCGCGCCCTGGCCAGTGTCGTTCACAGCTGCGCAGCGCCTGCTCCATCAGCCGGTTGCCGAGATTGAGACCGCGCGCGCTGGCGGAGACGATTACGCGCCCAATCGCCACCGGCGCCGCCTCGTCCGCAGGCGTCAGAATACGCGCGTAGGCCACCAGTTGGTCACCGCGCATCCCCAGAATATGGCGGTTATCCGCCACCAGATCCTGACCGTCGACGTCCAGATAGGGACAGGTCTGCTCCACGATAAAGACTTCACAGCGCAGCGCCAGCAGCGCATAAAGCTGCTGCGCGCTCAGTTCGCGGTGATGCCTGTCCTGCCAGCTGATATCCATAGGCTCTCCTGAAGACAAAAAAAATCAGGCCCGTGGGCCTGATTTCATAAGGGTAAACGCAGTTTACATCAGCGGCTGCGCCATCTGTACCAGCGTAATCAGCGGCTGCGGATAGACGCCGAGCAGCAGTACCAGAATCGCGGAGATCAGCACCACCACGCCGCCGGCGGTGAACGCCCAGTTGGCCGGGGTATCGCGCGTATGCAGCTCCGGCGGGCTGAGATAAAGGCTCACGGTCACACGCAGATAGTAGTAGAGGCCGATGGCGCTGCCGACCACCACCGCCGCCGTTAGCCACCACAGCTTCGCGTTGACGCCGGAAGCGATCACGTAGAATTTGCCGATAAAGCCGAGCGTCATTGGAATGCCGGCCAGCGACAGCATCATCACCGTCATCACCGCCGACAGCACCGGACGGTGCCAGAACAGACCGCGGTAAGAGTAGAGCGAATCGGCGTCCGGGCCGCGGTACGGGCTGGACATCAGGCTGACGACGCCAAACGCGCCCAGGCTGCTGAACAGGTAGCCCGCCAGATAAACGCCTGCGGTCTCCAGCGACAGCTGATGAGTTTTCACCGCGATCAGCGCCACCAGCAGGTAGCCGAGATGGGCAATCGAGGAGTAACCCAGCAGACGTTTAATGTTGCTCTGCGAAATCGCCATCAGGTTGCCAAACAGAATCGACACGAAGGCGATCAGGCCCAGCACGGTGCGCACGGCCTCGCTGTCGGTCAGCGGCGCGTACATAAACAGACGCATGATCACGCCGAAAATGGCGATTTTACTGGCGGTAGCAAGGAAGGTCGACACCGGCGCAGGCGCGCCCTGATAGACGTCCGGGGTCCAGAGGTGGAACGGCACCAGCGACAGCTTAAAGCCAAGGCCGATAATCATCATGCCGAGACCCACCAGCAGCAGCGGCTGCTGAATCATGGTGTCGTTCAGGCTCTCTCCCAGCTTCACGAAGCTCAGGCTGCCGGAATCGGCATAGATCAGCGCGATGCCGAACAGCAGGAAAGAGGAGGCGGCCGCTGACAGAATGGTATATTTCAGCGCCGCTTCCAGCGAACGTTTCTGCCGGAAGGCGTAGCCGATCATACCGAACAGCGGCAGCGACAGCAGCTCGACACCGATAAACAGCGACGCCAGATGATTGGCGCTCGCCAGCACGATGCCGCCCAGCGCCGCAATCAGCACCAGCAGATAGAACTCATCCTTATTGTCCGGGAAACCGGCCAGCCAGGGATAGGCAAAGGTACAGGTGGCCAGACTCGCCAGAATTACCAGCGCGGTGTAGAACACGGCGTAAGGATCGACCCGCAGCAGCGGCGTCACGTCCATTGCGCCCGCCTGCCCCACAAACCAGAGCGAAACCAGCGCCAGGTTGAGACCGATGACCGTCAGCGTGGCGTTAACAAAGTGGTTGCGTCGCCAGGCAATGGACAGCATCACAACCACCACCGTCAATCCGACGATCAACAGCGGCAGCAACGCGATCAATTGTTGAAAAGTTATTGTCATGGCGAATTACGGCCTTGTAGTTGAAATTGAAGCGGTAAACCACTGCTGAATATTGCTCATGGCGGCATGGGACGTATCCAGAATCGGCTGCGGGTAAACGCCCAGCAGCACCAGCAGGACCACCAGCACCATAATCATGGTAAATTCACGCGGCGACATGCCCGGCAGCGGCTCTTTCGACTTCGCCTCGCCGTAGTAGGCGCGCTGCATCATGATCAGCGAGTAGACCGAGGCGAACACCAGACCAAAGGTAGCGATAACGATAATCACCGGCACCACCTGGAAGCTGCCCGTCAGGATCATAAATTCGCCGGCGAAGTTGCCGGTGCCCGGCATCCCCAGGTTCGCGACCGCAAAAAAGAGCGACAGACCCGGAATCCACTTAATGCGCGACCAGAGACCGCCCATCTGACGCATATCGCGCGTATGCAGACGCTCGTAGAGCTGACCGCACAGAATAAAGAGCGCGGCGGCGGAGAGGCCGTGCGCAATCATCTGCACCACCGCGCCCTGGAAGGCGAGCTGGCTGCCGGTGTAGATGGCGATCAGCACGAAGCCCATATGGGAAATCGAGGTGTAGGCGATTAAACGTTTGATATCGGTCTGCGAGAAGGCCATCCAGGCACCGTAGAAGATACCGATAATGCCCAGCCACATGGCGATCGGCGCGAATTCCGCCGAGGCGTTAGGGAACAGCGGCAGGCTAAAGCGCAGCAGACCGTAAGCAGCGGTTTTCAGCAGGATGCCTGCGAGGTCCACTGAACCTGCAGTCGGCGCCTGACTGTGGGCGTCTGGCAGCCAGCCGTGCAGCGGCACCACCGGCATTTTTACCGCGAAGGCGATAAAGAAGCCCAGCATCAGCAGATATTCCACCGTATGCGACATCGGCGTTTTCAGCAGCTGCTCGTAGTTGAACGTCCAGACGCCGGTGGCGTTGTAGTGCACAAACACCAGCGCCAGAATCGCAATCAGCATCACCAGACCAGAAGACTGGGTATAGATGAAAAACTTGGTGGCGGCGGTGATACGCGTTTTACCGTCAGATGCCTTGTGACCCCAGAGCGCGATGAGGAAGTACATCGGCACCAGCATCATCTCCCAGAAGAAGAAGAACAGGAACATATCGATCGCCAGGAAGACGCCGATGACGCCCCCCAGAATCCACATCAGGTTGAGATGGAAAAAGCCCTGATACTTCTCGATTTCGTTCCAGGAGCAAAGCACCGCCATCAGGCCGAGCAGGCCGGTCAGCACCACCATCAGCAGCGAAAGGCCATCCAGCGCCAGATGGAAATTAATGCCAAAGCGCGGGATCCAGGAGGCGGAGAACTCCGACTGCCACTGCGGCATGCCCGCGGCCTGCGTCAGTGAATAGCCGCCCTGCAGCCAGAGCTGCAGCGAAATTGCCAGCGTCAGGCCCATGGTGATCAGGGCTATCCAGCGCGGCGTTTTCGCGCCGAGGCGCTCAGCCAGCCAGCAGAGCAAGCCGCCGACGAATGGAATGATTATTAGCCAAGGTAGTAGCACTGAAGTCTTTCCCTTTTTTCTGCCTGTTTTCGGGCTATCCTGCTTGTCATTTTGGCTCCCGGCAGTGCTCGCAATCCTCACGTACTTCAGTACGCTCTGGTTGCTAAGCGCTGGCGGTCCCCAAACTGACTGCGCCGATAATGCCCTCATATAAGGCAATTTTTAACATTCTTGACCTGGGGCGACTCGCCGAGCCGCCCCGCTCATCAACCTTACACCACCAGCATCAGCGCCAGCACCACCACGGCGCCTACGCTCATCGAGGCGACATACCAGCGCAGATAGCCGTTTTCGCTGACTACCAGACCTTTGTTGGCGATACGCGACACCAGCGCAGGCAGGTTCATCACCGCATTCAGCGGGTCGCGCTGCAGCAGCCAGGCGATACCGAGATAGGGTTTGACGAACACTTTGTCATAGAGCCAGTCGAAGCCCCAGGCAGCAAACCACCAGGTGCCGAAGAAGCGGCCCGGCGCGCTGTTGGCGATGCGGCTGACCAGCTGACGTTTGCCCAGCCAGAGCGCGGCGGCGATCAGGATACCGACCACGGCGACCACGCCGGAGGCGATCTCCAGGCCGACCTTGCCCGCTTCGCCAGCTTCGCTGTGCGGCAGCACGCCCGCCAGCGGCGGCGTGATCAGCGCGCCAACGAAGGTCGACAGCACCAGCAGCACGATCAGCGGCAGATGATGAGTAATCCCTTTGCCCGCATGCGCGTGGATCTTCTCTTCGCCGTGGAACACGATGAAGATCATGCGGAAGGTATAGATAGAGGTCAGGAAGGCGCCCACCAGGCCAGCCGCCATCAGATTGATGTGGCCATTCGCCAGCGCGCCGAACAGGATTTCATCTTTACTGTAGAAGCCTGCCGTAATCAGCGGCAGCGCAGCCAGCGCGGCGCCGCCCACCAGGAAGCAGGCGTACACCAGCGGAATGCTTTTACGCAGGCCGCCCATTTTAAAGATGTTCTGCTCGTGATGGCAGGCGAGGATCACCGAACCTGACGAGAGGAACAGCAGCGCTTTAAAGAAGGCGTGCGTCATCAGGTGGAAAATCGCCGCGTCCCACGCCTGCACGCCAAGCGCCAGGAACATATAGCCGATCTGGCTCATGGTCGAGTAGGCCAGCACGCGTTTGATGTCGGTCTGCACCAGCGCGGCGAAGCCCGCCAGCACCAGCGTAATGGCACCGACGATACCGACCAGATGCAGCACGTCCGGCGTCAGCAGGAACAGGCCGTGGCTGCGGGCGATCAGATAGACGCCCGCCGTGACCATGGTTGCGGCGTGGATCAGCGCCGACACCGGCGTCGGACCGGCCATCGCATCCGCCAGCCAGGTTTGCAGCGGCAGCTGGGCCGATTTACCCACCGCGCCGCCCAGCAGCATCAGCGTCGCCCACTGCAGCATATGGTTGTCCGCCGCAAAGTGCTGCGGCGCCAGTTCCATCATCTCGCGGAAGTTGAGCGTGCCCAGTTCGTTGTAGAGGATAAAGAGCGCAAAGGCGAGGAAGACGTCCCCGACGCGGGTGATGATAAAAGCCTTCATCGCCGCTTTGCCGTTTTCCGGATTGCTGTAGTAGAAGCCGATCAGCAGATAGGAGCAGAGCCCCACCCCTTCCCAGCCGAGATACATCAGCATCAGGTTGTCAGCCAGCACCAGCACCACCATGCTCGCGATGAACAGGTTGGTGTAGGCGAAGAAGCGGGAGTAGCCCTCTTCGCCGCGCATATACCAGGAGGCGAACATGTGGATCAGGAAACCGACGCCGGTCACCACCGACAGCATGGTGAGCGACAGACCGTCGAGCGTCAGATTGACCTTGATGTCGAAATTGCCGACCTGCATCCAGGTCCAGAGCGCCTGGTTAAAGGGCTGCTGGCCATTAGCGAAAAAGTCGATACCGACATAGAGCGTCACCAGCGCCGCCAGGCCCACCGAGCCCATACCGATCGCGGCCGACAGGTTCTCCGACCAGCGACCACGCGAAAACGCCAACAGCAGGAAGCCGATTAGCGGAAACAGGATTGTTAAGTAGAGAAGATTCATCCGCGCATCTCGCTCACAGTATCAATGTTCAGCGTCTGACGACGACGATAGAGCTGAAGCAGCAGCGCCAGGCCAATGCTGGCTTCCGCCGCCGCAAGGCTGATCGCCAGGATATACATGACCTGACCATCCGCCTGTCCCCAGTAGCTGCCTGCGACGACCAGCGCCAGCGCGGCCGCGTTGATCATAATCTCAAGGCCGATCAGCATAAACAGCAGGTTGCGGCGTATCACCAGTGATGTCAGTCCAAGGACAAACAGCACGGCGGCAAGTATTAAGCCGTGTTGTAACGGGATCATGCGTGCTCCTCCTTATTGGCGTCGCGGTTGCTCAGCACCTCGCCCTGGCGCTCTTCGCGTCCAACATGGAACGCCACCACCAGACCCGCTAGCAGCAGCATAGAGGCGAGTTCTACCGCCAGAACGTAAGGGCCAAACAGGCTGATGCCTACCGCTTTGGCATCGATAACCGTACCGTCAATACCCTGATCGTTGGCGGTCAGAATGGCATACACCATCACCACCAGCAGCAGCAGAGAGACAAGGCCCGGGCCAATCCACAGCGAGGGCTGCAGCCAGTCGCGCTCCTGTTTCACCGTGGCGTTACCCAGGTTGAGCATCATTACCACGAAGACGAACAGCACCATGATGGCGCCGGCATAAACGATAATCTCCAGCGCGCCAGCGAAGTAAGCACCGAGCGAAAAGAAGACGCCCGCAACGGAGAGCAGCGACACGATCAGGTACAGCAGCGCATGTACCGGATTGGTATGGGTGATGACGCGCAGCGTCGTCAGCACCGCCACCAGTCCGCAAAGATAAAACGCAATTTCCATGCCGGGCTCCTTAAGGTAACAAGCCTTTGACGTCAATGGGTTTGGCTTCGTTTTCGGCGTCGCCCTTCTCTTTCCCTTCGATCGCCATACCTGCCATGCGGTAGAAGTTGTACTCGGGATATTTGCCCGGACCGGAGATCAGCAGATCCTCTTTTTCATACACCAGATCCTGGCGTTTGAATTCGCCCAGCTCGAAATCGGGCGTCAGCTGAATCGCGGTGGTCGGGCACGCCTCTTCGCACATCCCGCAAAAAATGCAGCGCGAGAAGTTGATGCGGAAGAATTCCGGGTACCAGCGGCCATCTTTGGTCTCTGCTTTCTGCAGCGAAATGCAGCTGACCGGACAGGCCACCGCGCAGAGGTTGCAGGCAACGCAGCGCTCTTCGCCGTCGGGATCGCGCGTCAGCACGATACGGCCGCGGTAGCGCGGCGGCAGATAAACCGGCTCCTCGGGATACATCTGCGTTTCGCGTTTGGCGAAGGCATGCATGCCTATCATCCAGATACTGCGCACTGTCGTGCCGAAGCCAACGACAATATCTTTTAAAGTCATCTCAAAAACCCCTTACTGCGCGTTGTACAGAATCACTGCGGCGGTCGCCAGCAGGTTCAACAGCGTCAACGGCAGACAGACTTTCCAGCCGAACGACAGCACCTGGTCATAGCGTGGACGCGGAAGCGCAGCACGAATCAGGATAAACATCACCATAAAGAACGCCGTTTTCAGGGCGAACCAGATGAACGGCGGCAGGAACGGGCCGTACCAGCCGCCGAAGAACAGCGTCACAATCAGCGCCGAGACGGTGGTGATAGCCACATACTCGCCGACGAAGAACAGGCCGAACTTCATACCGGCATATTCGATGTGATAGCCGTCCGCCAGCTCCTGCTCCGCTTCCGGCTGATCGAACGGATGACGGTGACACACCGCCACGCCCGCGATACAGAAGGTCAGGAAACCGAAGAACTGCGGGATGATGTTCCACAGATGCGCCTGGCTCTCGACGATAGCGGTCATATTGAATGAGCCCGCCTGCGCCACCACGCCCATCAGCGAGAGGCCGAGAAACACTTCGTAGCTCAGCGTCTGCGCAGAAGCGCGCATTGCACCCAGCAGCGAGTATTTGTTGTTGCTCGACCAGCCGGCGAACAGCACCGCGTACACCGCGAGCCCCGCCATCATCAGGAAGAAGAGCAGCCCGATGTTGAGGTCGGTCACCATCCAGCTCGGCGATACCGGCACGATGGCGAACGCAAGCAACAGGGAAACAAACGCGATTACCGGCGCCAGGGTAAAGATAAAGCGGTCGGTAAAGGGCGGAACCCAGTCCTCTTTAAAGAACATTTTGATCATATCTGCGGCGAGCTGCAGCGAACCGCCCCAGCCCACGCGGTTCGGCCCGTAGCGGTTCTGCCACAGACCGAGCAGGCGACGTTCGGCGAAGCTCATAAAGGCGCCGCACGCCACCACGACCAGCAGAATGACGATCGCTTTGACCACGGTCAGAATGATGTCGATAACGTCCGGTGTTAACCAGCTCATTGCGCCGCCTCCTGCAGTTTGTCAATGTGCGCGCCCACCAGGAACGGCGGCACGCCCGGCATACCCAGCGGCAGGCCAATCTGCCCTGGCTGCAGCGCGCTGGAGAGGCGCACCGGCAGACGCAGGGTCTCGCCGGAACAGGTGAACTCCACGGCTGCGCCTGCGTTCACGCCCAGCTTCGCCGCGTCCTGCGGGTTGATCACCAGCATCGGCTGCAGCATCCGTTTCTGGAAGACCGGCGAACGCTGAGACATCTCTTCGCTGCCGAACAGCTGGTAGCAAGGCGCCACGCGCCACTGTTCGCCGCCAACGAAGGCATTCGGCACCTCAGTGAACCACGGCAGCGACGCGTCGCCCGCCTCAAACAGACGCACGCCGGGATCGCCGTTGCGCAGCTTGCCGCCCACTTCGGCCTGGAATTTGTTCCACGCCTGCGGGGAGTTCCAGCCTGGTGCCCAGGCAAACGGAATTTGCGAACGCGGCGCACTCGGCTGGTTGTTACCTTCCATCGAGAAGGCGAACATGGTGTCCCGATCCTGCGGCTGACGCGGCTCGTGCACGCTGATATTGGCGCGCGCGGCGGTACGTCCGCTGGAGCGAATCGGCGAGCGAGCCAGTTTCTGTCCGCGAATGCGGAAGCTGGCGTCTGGCGCGGCCTCTTTAATGCCCTTCAGCTGCGGCAGCTTCGCCACGACAGCGTCGATAACGTGATCGAGCTGCGTCCAGTCGATATGACGGCTTTCCAGCGTGGTGTGCAGCGAGTGCAGCCAGCGCCAGCTCTCCAGCATCACGATGCTGTGGTCGTAGTAGGCGGGATCGTAAACCTGGAAGAAGCGCTGCGCGCGGCCTTCATGGTTGATCGAGGTGCCATCGCTTTCGGCGAAGCTGGCGGTAGAGAGCACCAGGCCCGCTTTCTCCAGCGTCGCGGTGCGCTGATGGTCAACCACAATGACGTTGGTAGCGTTAGCCAGCGCGGCATCCACCTGCGCCTTCGGCGCGTGACGGTAGAGATCGTTCTCCAGCACCACCACCGTATCCGCTTCGCCGCTGCGCAGCTGCTCCAGCGCGCTGTCGAGCGTGTTGCCGCCCATCAGGCCGAGACCCATGCTGTTCGCTGCGCCAGCCAGCAGCGTAATACCGACCTCCGCGCCGCGCGCCTTCAGCGCTTTGGCGACGTTCGCCGCCGCTTCGATCATCGCCGTGCTGCCCGAATGGGTGCCGGAAATAATCAGCGGTTTTCTCGCGCTGGCCAGCGCCTGCACCACAACGTCCAGTTTGCCGTTCAGGCTGCTGTCGAAGTCGCTTACCGCAGGCGCGCTCTCATCCAGCGCGCTGGCGATGGCGAAGCCGAGACGCGCCTGATCTTCTACCGGCGCGCGATAGCTCCACGCGGCGATATCGTCGAGGCGGGTTTCGTCGACGTGGGTAACAAACAGCGGATGTTTCGCGTGCTGACCGATATTCATAATCGCGGCGATCTGCCAGTCGGCGACTTTCTGCGCCGCGGCCATGTCGCGCGCTTTGCCTTTCACCGCCTGACGTACCGAGAGCGCCACGCGCGCGCCGACCTGGGTGAGATCTTCGCCCAACACCAGCACCGCGTCGTAGCTTTCCATTTCGCGCAGCGACGGCGTATAGATGCCGCTTTCGCGCAGCACTTTCAGCATCAGCTCCAGGCGCGCCTGTTCGCCCGCTGGCATGCCGGTCGAGAAGTTTTCTGCACCTACCAGCTCGCGCAGCGCGAAGTTGCTCTCAACGCTGGCGCGCGGAGAGCCGATACCGATCGCGCGTTTCGCCTGACGCAAGACGTCAGCCGCCGCGTTGACCGCCTGTTCCGCATTCAGCTGGACCCAGTCGTTGCCGCGCAGCAGCGCGGGGTGACGCGGACGATCCGCGCGGTTGACGTAGCCATAGCCGAAACGGCCGCGGTCGCAAAGGAAGTAGTGGTTAACCGTGCCGTTGTAGCGGTTTTCGATGCGGCGCAGCTCGCCGTAGCGCTCGCCCGGGCTGGTGTTACAGCCGACGCTGCACTGCTGGCAGATGCTCGGCGCGAACTGCATATCCCATTTACGGTTATAGCGTTCGGAATGGGTTTTGTCGGTGAAGACGCCGGTCGGGCAGATCTCCACCAGGTTGCCGGAGAATTCGCTCTCCAGCGTGCCCTCTTCCGGACGGCCGAAGTAGACGTTGTCATGCGCGCCGTAGACGCCCAGATCTTTGCCGTCGGCGTAATCTTTGTAGTAGCGCACGCAGCGGTAGCAGGCGATACAGCGGTTCATCTCATGGGAAATGAACGGGCCGAGATCCTGATTCTGGTGGGTGCGTTTCGTAAAGCGGTAGCGGCGGAAGCTATGGCCGGTCATCACCGTCATATCCTGCAGGTGACAGTTGCCGCCCTCTTCGCACACCGGACAGTCGTGCGGGTGGTTGGTCATCAGCCACTCCACCACGCTTTCGCGAAACTCTTTCGCTTCGCCGTCGTCAATGGAGATAAAGGTGCCGTCGGAGGCCGGCGTCATGCAGGACATGACGAGACGGCCGCGGGTATCCTCGGCGTTCTGGAATTGCTTCACCGCGCACTGGCGGCAAGCCCCAACGCTTCCCAGCGCCGGATGCCAGCAAAAATAAGGAATATCAAGGCCCAGAGAGAGACACGCCTGCAGCAGGTTGTCCGCCCCGTTCACATCATATTCTTTACCGTCTACATGAATTGTAGCCATAGTGAACATGCTTCCGTAAGGCTCGTCAGAGACGAGCGTTAATCATATTCTCGCCCCGGTTATGGGGCTGCGGCGCAGAGCCGGTTCCGTGTGCTGCGGTGAATTACCAGCGTGCTTTCAGCAGGTTAGGCTGAATACCGCCAATCGCGCGCGTATTGCCGAAGACCTGTGGCGCCATGCCAGCTTCAAACTCTTCACGGAAATATTTAATCGCGCTCTGTAGCGGCTCCACCGCGCCAGGCGCGTGGGCGCAAAAGGTTTTACCTGGGCCGAGCTGGCGACAAAGCTGCAGCAGGGTTTCGATATCGCCCGGCTGACCTTTGCCCTGCTCCAGCGCGCGCAGGATCTTCACGCTCCACGGCAGGCCGTCGCGGCACGGCGTACACCAGCCGCAGGATTCACGCGCGAAAAACTCTTCCAGGTTGCGCACCAGCGACACCATATTAATCTCGTGGTCGACCGCCATCGCCAGCGCCGTACCAAGGCGGCTGCCCGCTTTACCAATGCTGGCGAACTCCATCGGGAGATCGAGGTGCTGCTCAGTGAGGAAGTCGGTGCCCGCGCCGCCTGGCTGCCACGCTTTGAAGCGCAGGCCGTCGCGCATGCCGCCGGCGTAATCTTCCAGAATTTCACGCGCGGTAATGCCGAACGGGAGTTCCCACACGCCCGGGTTTTTTACCCGACCGGAGAAGCCCATCATCTTGGTGCCGGCATCTTCGCTTTTTGAGAGGCCTTTGTACCACTCAACGCCGTTGGCAAGGATCGCCGGCACGTTAGAGAGGGTTTCCACGTTGTTGACGCAGGTCGGCTTGCCCCATGCGCCCGCGCTCGCCGGGAATGGCGGCTTGGAACGCGGGTTAGCGCGACGCCCTTCCAGTGAGTTGATCAGCGCCGTCTCTTCGCCGCAAATATAGCGGCCCGCGCCGGTGTGCACGATCAGCTCGAAGTCGAAACCGGTACCGAGAATGTTCTTGCCAAGAAAGCCCGCTTCGGTCGCTTCCGCGATGGCGCGACGCAGGTTTACCGCCGCCTCGATATATTCGCCGCGCAGGAAGATATAGCCGCGATAGGCTTTCAGGGCGAAGGCGCTGATCAGCATACCTTCCACCAGCTGGTGCGGCATCTGCTCCATCAGCAGGCGGTCCTTATAGGTGCCCGGCTCCATCTCATCGGCGTTGCACAGCAGGTAGCGGATGTTCATGGATTCATCTTTCGGCATCAGGCTCCACTTCAGACCGGTGGAGAAGCCTGCGCCGCCGCGCCCTTTCAGGCCAGAATCTTTCACCGCCGCGACAATCTCGTCCGGCGCCATGCCGTTCAGCGCTTTTTCCGCGCCGGCATAGCCGTTTTTGCTGCGGTATTCTTCGAACCAGACCGGCTGCTTGTCATCGCGCATGCGCCAGGTCAGCGGGTGCGTTTCCGCAGTACGAATGATCTGTTTGATGGTCATTGATACTGCTCCAGTAGCGAGGCGATGCCTTCCGGCGTCAGATGAACGTGGGTATCTTCATCCACCATCATGGTCGGGCCTTTGTCGCAGTTGCCCAGGCAGCAGGTGGGCAGCAGCGTAAAGCGGCCATCCGCCGTCGTCTGACCGGGCTTGATGTTCAGATTCTGCTCCAGCGCCGCCTGAATGCCCTGATAGCCAGTGATGTGACACACTACGCTGTCGCAATAGCGGATAACGTGACGGCCGACCGGCTGGCGGAAAATCTGGCTGTAGAACGTGGCAACACCTTCAACGTCGCTGGCCGGAATGCCCAGCACCTCGGCGATAGCGTTGATGGCGCCATCTGGCACCCAGCCGCGCTGCTTCTGCACGATCTTCAGCGCCTCAATCGACGCCGCGCGCGCATCTTCATAGTGGTGTTTCTCGTGCTCGATGGCGTGATGCTCTTCCGCGCTCAGCACGAAGACCTCATTGGGGTCGATCGTTTGAATGGCAATTTTTTGATCGTGCATAATTAGCGGTCCACGTCTGACATAACAAAATCGATACTACCGAGGTAAACGATCAGGTCGGATACCAGGCTGCCGCGGATCACCGACGGGATCTGCTGCAGATGCGGGAAGCTCGGCGTGCGCACGCGGGTGCGGTAGCTCATGGTGCTGCCGTCGCTGGTCAGGTAGTAGCTATTGATTCCTTTGGTCGCCTCGATCATCTGGAAGGATTCGTTGGCCGGCATTACCGGGCCCCATGAAACCTGCAGGAAGTGCGTGATCAGCGTTTCAATATGCTGCAGCGTACGCTCCTTCGGCGGCGGCGTGGTCAGCGGGTGATCCGCCTTAAACGGCCCTTCCGGCATATTGTTCAGGCACTGCTCAAGGATGCGCAGCGACTGCCACATCTCTTCCATCTTCAGCTGTACGCGCGTGTAGGCGTCGCTGATGCCCGCACCGACCGGGATCTCGAAGTCAAAGTTTTCATAACCTGAATAGGGACGCCACTTACGCACGTCGAAATCCAGGCCGGTGGCGCGCAGCGCGGCGCCGGTGGTGCCCCAGGCCAGCGCCTCGTCCATATTGTAGGCGGCAACGCCTTTGGAACGGCCCACCAGCACGCTGTTGCGCAGCGCCGCCTTGTCATACTCCTTCAGGCGTTTCGGCATCCAGTCAAGGAAGTCGCGCAGCAGGCGCTCCCAGCCTTTCGGCAGGTCATGCGCTACGCCGCCGATACGGAACCAGGCCGGGTGCATACGGAAGCCGGTAATGGCTTCGACCACGTCATAAATTTTCTGGCGATCGGTAAAGGCAAAGAACACCGGCGTCATGGCGCCGACGTCCTGAATAAAGGTCGAGATATAGAGCAGATGGCTGTTGATGCGGAAGAGCTCAGAGAGCATCACGCGGATGACGTTAACGCGATCTGGCACCACAATGCCGGCCAGCTTTTCTACTGCCAGCACGTAAGGCATTTCGTTGACGCAGCCACCGAGATACTCAATGCGATCGGTATAAGGAATATAGCTGTGCCACGACTGGCGCTCACCCATCTTCTCCGCGCCGCGATGGTGGTAGCCGATATCGGGCACGCAGTCGACAATCTCTTCGCCGTCGAGCTGCAAGATTATACGGAAAGCACCGTGCGCTGACGGGTGATTTGGCCCCAGGTTGAGGAACATAAAGTCCTCGCTGGTAGTGCTGCGCTTCATGCCCCACTCTTCGGGCTTGAAGGTCAGCGCCTCCATCTCCAGATCCTCTTTCTGTTTTGTCAGCGTAAAGGGGTCGAACTCTGTCGCGCGCGCCGGATAATCTTTACGCAGCGGGTGGCCTTCCCAGGTCTGCGGCATCATGATGCGCGTCAGGTGCGGGTGGCCGTCGAAGGTCACACCGAACATCTCCCAGGTTTCACGCTCGTACCAGTTGGCGTTCGGGAAGATTTTCGTCAGCGTCGGCAGGTGCAGATCGTTCTCTGGCAGCGCCACCTTAAGCATGATGTCGCGGTTACGCTCGATCGACAGAAAATGATAGAAAACGGAAAAATCCGCGGCGGGCAGACCGGCGCGGTGGGTACGCAAACGCTCATCCATGCCATGCAGGTCATAGAGCATGATGTACGGCTTAGGCAGCTTGCGCAGGAAGGTCACGATCTCCAGCAGCTGCTCGCGCTTGACCCAGACCACGGGAATGCCCGTGCGGGTTGGCTGAACGGTAAAGGCATCCGGCCCAAAACGGTTACGCAGCTCGCCGATCACCGGGTCATCCAGGTGATCCCGGGTTTGCCATGCAGGCTGAGCGAGATCGTGCGTGGTTAAATCTGTCATACGTTACTCACCATTCCGGCCTGTCGCCAGGCACTCAAAAGAAGGCGTCAGGATGGGGCCGCGCATTAAATTGTGATGTTTTGCTGCGGGCGTGGAATCCATCCATGTACGGTGTTCTTACACTTCGTCAGGCGTGCGAAGATTGGTGACGGCGATGCGCTCGCCGCGTTTTCTCTCACGTTCTGACTGCATATTGGCGCGATAAACGCCCTGATCGCCGACGACCCACGACAGCGGACGGCGCTCTTTGCCGATCGACTCGCGCAGCAGCAGCAGCGCCTGCATATAGGCTTCCGGGCGCGGCGGGCAGCCGGGAATATAGACGTCAACTGGCAGAAACTTATCGACGCCCTGCACCACAGAGTAGATATCGTACATGCCGCCGGAGTTAGCGCAGGCGCCCATTGAGATCACCCATTTCGGCTCCAGCATCTGGTCATAGAGACGCTGAATCACCGGCGCCATTTTGGTGAAGGGCGTACCGGCGATCACCATAAAGTCCGCCTGGCGCGGCGAGGCGCGCATCACTTCCGCGCCGAAGCGCGCGACGTCGTGCACGGCGGTGAAGGAGGTGGTCATCTCTACATAGCAGCAGGACAAACCAAAGTTATAGGGCCACAGAGAGTTCTTACGGCCCCAGTTCACCATGTCATGCAGGGCATGCTCGAGCTTGCCCATGTAGACGCTGCGATGAACGTGCTGCTCAAGGGGATCGGCAACGATCTCCTGTTTTTGCAGAGGATAACGGTCGTTCTCACCACCGTTGGGGTCTATGCGGGTGAGCGTATAGTCCATCAGATTGCCTCGCTTTTACTGCTTATGAGGGTTGGTGTGACCGATCGGGCTGGATTTGACCACCACGCGACGACGTGCAGGCGCCCAGTCCAGCGCGCCGATACGCACCAGATAGACCAGCCCCGCCAGGAGCACCAAAATGAAAATTGCGGCTTCGACAAAGCCGACCCAGCCGCTTTCGCGGATTGAGGTCGCCCATGCGTATAAAAAGAGTGCCTCCACGTCAAAGATGACGAAGAACATGGCGACGAGGTAGAACTTCGCCGAGAGGCGGATATGGGTGTCACCCACAGATTCGATACCGGATTCGAACGGCGTCTCTTTATGACGCGCGCGGGCGCGGCCGCCTAAGAGCCATCCTCCGGTAAGCATAAAGGCGCAAAGGCCGAAAGCGATAATGACAAATATGATAAACGCCCAGTGATGAGCGACGACTTCGGTGGCTGTTGACATACTCTTTGCTTACTCATCAAAAGTGGCGATGGCATCCTGCGCGGGTCACTTGCAGCAAACGCACCACATCGATTCAAGGGAAGGAAAAAAACCTTATAAATTATGCTGTCATTATCAATTAGGCAGCAATTTTATGGGGTCTTTTACTCCTTTCTATAACCTTTTGTCAACTTTGACAAAAGTATCCAAACATTATTTTACACGCGCATCAAAATTTTAACATATGATGCGCGCGTTGCCAGCTAAATCGCTTCAGTCTGTATGGTCATTTAGAATGTAGCGTGAATTCAAATGCATGGATCGTGCATTTATCCAACGTATTCTGGCAGGCTTTCGCGCTTTTTCCTTCCCCTTGCCAGGGGTATTTTTTTGATCCAGCACACAAAACTGGCCTTTTTGTCCTTTTTTTCAGCAAATAGTGCCTAAATACGGAACAGAGCTTTCACATCTTTAGACAAATAATTTCATCTTTGCACTGATCGAAATGACGTTTTAGTTTGCTAAGGTAGGAAAAGCGCTTTTAGGGCGGAAATGGCGAAACAATGGCCTTTTAGGCGGATAAAAAAAGCCCTTCGATGCAGAAGCATAACGAAGGGCTTTTTTATTACAGTTTTAACAACTGGCAGGCGGAACGAACAGGAACGGGCAATCGTCTCTGCCGGTTACTCTTCATCATCCAGCAACAGCGTCCCATCTGGATTGGCGCTCAGGTTGTAGGGATCGTTGGTGGACTGCATGGCGTTGAAAATCGCCAGCGCCAGTTCGTTATCACTGTCGGGATTGCGGCACAGCAGGTACTGCGTGTCCGGCAGCACTGGCAGACCTTCCGCCGCGCCCATGACGCGCAGTTCCGGACTCGTCATCTCCACCGGACGCGCCGTCACGCCCAGGCCCGCTTTCACCGCGGCGCGTACCGCAGCCAGCGTAGAGGCAACGTAGGAGATACGCCACGGAATGCCCGCTTCGTTGAGGTGATCGATCGCCATATCGCGGTACGGGCTGGGTTCATCCAGCAGCACCAGAGGAATCGCTTCGCCGCGCTGAAAGATATAATCCGCCGCGCAGTACCACAGCGTCGGCGAGGTACGCAGCACCTGATGGGTAAAGCTGCCGGGGCTTGAGGTCGTCACAACCAGATCGACTTCGCCCTGGTTCAGCATCTCCATCATAAAGGGATTGCGCTTTACGCGGACGTCGATCGCCAGCTTTGGATAGACCGAGGTCACGCGGTTAAGCAGGAACGGCAGGATGGTGTCAGAGGTGTCATCTGAGGCGCCGATAGTCAGCACGCCCTGGATGTTGCTGTACATCAGGGATGTGCAGGCCTCATCGTTGAAACGCAAGATTTTTCTGGCGTAGCCTAACAGCTGGATACCGTGCTCAGTTAATAATTTATTACGTCCATGTCTGGCAAACAGCTCTTTACCTACCAATTGCTCCAGACGCTGCATCTGCTGGCTGACGGCCGACTGGGTTCGGCACACAGCGGCAGCGGCCGCCGCAAACGTGTTCAGGTCCGCAACGGCAACAAACGTTCTCAGCAGATCGAGGTCGAGATTGAGTATCGGACGATTTGCATTAGTCATGTTTTCTTCACTTATAAGATTTTTAAAAAACTACTACCCTGGTGTTATTACGCTACTTATCAAAGAGATAAGCGGTAATTATGCTCATTGCCGGTCCTGTGTGAGACCGTCAAAGAAATTCGTGTCAGACGTATACCGACAAACGCGCATCCCGAAACAGCGGGAAAGCAGCGTTGAGTAGACAGAAACAACTTCTGGACTGACAGCGCGGGAGCGCAATTGCAGTAAGCTGCGTTGGTGTCTAGGGTTCCGTACCTAAAGCGGACGGAAAAAGCCAGCTACGGGATGATGAATTGCATAGCGGCTAAATACGGCAAATAATAAATTATACTTAATCATTTTTAACTTCAAAATGGAAATGATTTTGTGAAAAGCATCGTAATTTTTGACCAAATCGCATTTCAGGCCCATCCCGACACATCGCTGTGCAATTTTTAACCATCTGATTTCTGAAAGTCGAGATAAAGGGCGAAGATACGCCTTGAATACCTTTTATCAGGTATGGAGTGGCCCTCCCGCACAGGGAACTTTTCTGGCTAGTTAGAGACAACAAGGGGTCCCGCCGAGTGCGTGCACCTCCCGGCTGGCTTATACTGGGGCGAGCGCGGGTTAATCTTTAAGCATTCCTGTAAAATAGCTTAACTATTTCCCTGTTCATCTACTTACCTTTCCGCTCATAATTTGGTCGGAAACTTCGCAATTGCTTCTTTGCGCGACGGATAGCATCGTTTACAGCCAAAATCGCGTAAGCCAGAGAGAAATATCGCTGAGGAATAAAAAATCAGTTTTTGTAACCAGCTAATTGCAAAGAAATTACGTTTTGCCCCATGGCTGACGTAAAAAGATGGCAAAGACGCCAAAACCGGCCGCTGCCCTTCTTTTGTCGCATTGAGGAGAGTACATTGTGCTGGTTTGATTTCTGCGGCAGTAAAAGGATTCTGCCCATAAAGGCGACTAAAAATGACTTTTCAAATTGATAAATCCGGCAAGCTGGAAAACGTCTGTTACGACATTCGCGGGCCGGTACTTAAAGAGGCTAAACGTCTCGAAGAAGAAGGCAATAAAGTTCTTAAGCTCAATATCGGTAACCCCGCGCCTTTCGGTTTCGAAGCGCCGGATGAAATCCTGGTCGATGTCATTCGCAACCTGCCGAGCGCGCAGGGCTACTGCGATTCAAAAGGGCTCTACTCGGCGCGCAAAGCGATTATGCAGCACTACCAGGCGCGCGATATCCGCGACGTCACGGTTGAAGATATCTATATCGGCAACGGCGTTTCCGAACTGATCGTACAGGCGATGCAGGCGCTGCTGAACAGCGGCGACGAGATGCTGGTGCCCGCGCCCGACTATCCACTCTGGACGGCGGCGGTCTCGCTCTCCAGCGGTAAAGCGGTGCACTATCTGTGCGACGAATCGTCCGACTGGTTCCCCGATCTTGATGATATTCGCAGCAAAATTACGCCGCGCACCCGCGGCATCGTCATTATTAACCCGAACAATCCCACCGGTGCGGTCTACAGCAAAGCGCTGCTGCTGGAGATCGTCGAGATCGCACGTCAGCATAACCTGATCATTTTCGCTGACGAAATCTACGACAAGATCCTTTACGACGCGTCGCAGCACCATTCGATCGCCGCGCTGGCGCCCGATCTGCTGACCGTGACCTTTAACGGCCTCTCGAAAACCTACCGCGTGGCGGGTTTTCGTCAGGGCTGGATGGTGCTTAACGGGCCGAAGAAACACGCGAAAGGCTATATCGAAGGGCTGGAAATGCTCGCCTCGATGCGCCTGTGCGCTAACGTACCGGCTCAGCATGCGATTCAGACCGCGCTGGGCGGCTATCAAAGCATCAGCGAATTTATCGCGCCGGGCGGCCGACTCTACGAGCAGCGCCAGCGCGCCTGGGAGCTGATCAACGATATTCCCGGCGTCAGCTGCGTGAAGCCGAACGGCGCGCTCTATATGTTCCCGCGCATTGATGCGAAGAAGTTCAATATTCACGACGACCAGAAGATGGTGCTGGACTTTTTGCTGCAGGAAAAGGTGCTGCTGGTGCAGGGCTCCGCCTTTAACTGGCCATGGCCAGACCATGTGCGTATTGTTACCCTGCCGCGCGTCGACGATCTGGAGATGGCGATCGGCAAGTTTGACCGTTTCCTGCAAGGCTATCGCCAGTAAAACCCGCCGCGTATACTGACAGCATTTGGGGAAGCGCGACGCTTCCCCCGTTGCTGACAGGATAACGCATGACCCGAAGCCACTTTTTCGCCCATCTCTCCCGCCTCAAACTGATCAACCGCTGGCCGCTGATGCGCAATGTGCGCACCGAAAATGTGTCGGAGCATAGCCTGCAAGTCGCGATGGTGGCGCATGCGCTCGCCGTGATTAAAAACAAAAAATTCAGCGGCGCGCTCAACGCCGATCGCATCGCGATGCTGGCGCTTTATCACGACGCCAGCGAAGTGCTTACCGGCGATCTACCGACGCCAGTGAAGTATTACAACGCGCAAATCGCCCATGAGTATAAAAAGATCGAGAAGATTGCCCAGCAGAAGCTGATCGAGATGCTGCCCGAAGAGCTGCAGGAGGTTTACCGTCCGCTGCTTGACGAGCACCAGCATAGCGAAGAGGAGCAGTCGGTGGTGAAGCAGGCGGACGCGCTCTGCGCCTACCTGAAGTGCCTTGAGGAGCTCTCAGCGGGCAATAACGAGTTCCTGCTGGCCAAGGCGCGTCTGGAGAAAACGCTGCAGCAGCGCCGCACGCCGGAAATGGACTATTTCGTCGAGGTGTTTATTCCCAGCTTCAGCCTCTCGCTGGATGAGATTTCGCAGGACTCCCCACTGTAACGCGGCGGCGTCTCGCGCCGCCGGTTGCGCTTAGCCAGGCAAATGCAGCGCGAAGCCCCCTTCAGCCTGCGGAGTGACCCGCAATGATGCCAGCGAATTGAGCTGCATCAGGGTTTCGCCGAGACGCGGCGTATCCTCAGGTGCGTTAATCGCGACCACCGCGCAGCCAGCATCTAGCCCAGAGAGAATGCCGGCGGGCGCGTCCTCGACCACCACGCACCTTTCCGCCGCCAGCCCCAATTTTTCCGCGCCAAGCAAATAGGGATCCGGCGCAGGCTTGCCCTTCTCAACCTGTTCTGCCGTGATAAATACCGACGGCAGAGGCAGACCGGCGGCCTGATGGCGCGCGTGCGCTACCGGCACTGAGCCGGAGGTCACAATAGCCCAGGGGATTTGCAGCGCGTTTAAGCGCGTCAGCAGCGCGTGCGCGCCCGGCAGCGCCCGCACGCCGTCGGTATCCTGCGCTTCGTTTTGCTCCAGCGCGCGAAACTCCGCCTGAATCGCCGCTTCCGGCTGGCCCGCCATAAAATGGCGCAGCGAGGCGATCGCCTGCTTGCCGTGAATAAAACTCAGGATCTCCTCGGCCGCGATGCCGTGTCGCGCCCCCCAGTTGCTCCACGCACGCTCTACCGCTGGCAGCGAATCCACCAGCGTGCCATCCAGATCAAATAAAAAACCGCTATAGGTCACAAGAGGCTCCCGTCAGGCGTTAATAATCTGCGCGATTTCTGTCGCGCTCAGATGATATTGACGCGGACAAGTGTGCCACACCGCCAGCATACGTCGATACTTTTCCCACATCGGCGTCTGCGCATTGAAGCCGTGCGTGCCGGAATCAAAGTGGGTATAGCGCCCTTCGGTATTGACCATAAAGCGCACGTAGCCGAGGTAGCGCGCTTCAGTGGCGGCATCAAAGCCAAGGAAAGCGAGGCGGCGTTCGTCCAGCGAGGCTTTATCGCCAAGGTTCGACCAGGAGACGTGCAGCGCATGATGCATTTCCATAATGTCGATAATGGCCCGGCAGGTCTCTTCCGTCAGTTCACCGAACTCTTTATCCAGCTCGCGCATCTGTAGCCCGTAGCCCCGCTCAATAATGGTCTGATAGCGGCGATAGCGCTCGGCGTTGTCCGGCTCCAGCATGGCCATCATTTTGTACTGGTTAGAGAGAATCAGACGCTGCGCGTGGGTCATTTCCATCGTAGGCTCCTGGGCCGACAGGCCGCTCAAGTAGTAGACGGAAAATAGTGGCATAAGGCGGGTGATGCGGGTATGACCGCATCACTTTTCTTTGATTTAGACCCGGTTGAGCAACAAATTCTCTCGGCGGGAAAAAGGCGGTCGATCAAAGATCGTCAAGGAAGGTGCGATCCAGCTGCTTGAATGCTCGCTTTAACAGGTCAGCCAGCGCCTGATAGGTCGGCTTGCCCTCGACCGGCGCAATCGCCTGACCCGCTTCTTCCAGGCGGGCGCGCACTTCGTGGAACCAGTGCAGCAGCGTAGGCGGCAGCGGCGTTACGGAGCGTTTGCCCAGCCACCACAGCCCCTGCATCGGCAGACTACAGGCAAAAAGCGCGGTAGCGACTGCCGGGCCCAGCTGTCCGCCCAGTGCGATCTGCCAGGTCAGCGTAAATACCGCCAGCGGCGGCATAAAGCGGATGGCAAAACGGGTCACGCTCGAGACGCGATTTTCAGGAAAGATTGGCGCGAGGCGTTTGTCATTCGGCCAGGTCTTCATATAGTGCTGGCCGTTTTGAAAAATACGGAACCAGCCAGTATTGCCAGAATCATTCGCCATGGCGGACCTCAACTAAAACTGCAAAAAATAAAATTATTTTATAACTACACAACTTTACGTGACATCCTTCAAAATTTTTTGTCTTTAAAGGGCAGTCTCGCTATGCTGATCCGCCTTGATAACCTACCGGAAGCGGGTAAAAACGTAAATCACAAACGTAGCGGCCAGCTTTCGCTAAGTAAACTTCAAAAAATTGCGTAAAATTACCGAAATTTTTTGCGGGAAAGCAACATTTTGACTACCGCAGCGGAGTTATGATTAAGCTCCCCGCATTCATGGGCTACGCTGATAGTCTGATTGCCTTTTTTTTAGCCACTTTTAACAAATAGGTACTTCCATGTCGAGTAAGTTAGTACTGGTTCTGAACTGCGGCAGCTCTTCACTGAAGTTCGCCATCCTTAATGCCGCCAGCGGAGAGGAATACCTCTCCGGCCTGGCCGAATGCTTCCACCTTCCGGAAGCGCGCATTAAGTGGAAACTGGACGGCGAAAAACACGAAGCGCCCCTCGGCGCGGGTGCCGCACATAGCGAAGCCCTGAATTTCATCGTTAAAACTATTCTGGCACAAAAACCAGCGCTGTCGGCACAAATTGCTGCAATTGGTCATCGCATCGTGCATGGCGGTGAGCAGCTGACAGAATCGGTGCTTATTACCGACGAAGTAGTCCAGGGTATTAAAGACAACGCCTCCTTCGCGCCGCTGCACAATCCGGCGCATCTGATCGGCATTGAAGAGGCGATGAAAAACTTCCCGCACCTCTCCGACAAAAATGTGGCGGTTTTCGACACGGCTTTCCATCAGACTATGCCGGAAGAGTCCTATCTTTATGCCCTGCCCTATCGCCTCTATAAGGAGCACGGCGTTCGTCGCTACGGCGCGCACGGCACCAGCCACTACTACGTTACGCACGAAGCGGCAAAGATCCTGAACAAACCGGTCGATGAACTCAATATCATTACCTGCCACCTCGGCAACGGCGCCTCTGTAGCGGCGGTGCGTAACGGCAAGTGCGTCGATACCTCAATGGGCCTGACCCCACTGGAAGGTCTGGTGATGGGCACCCGCAGCGGCGATATCGATCCGGCCATTATTTTCTATCTGCACGACACCCTGGGCATGAGCGTCGACGCCATCAACAAGCTGCTGACCAAAGAGTCCGGCCTGCTGGGCCTGACTGACGTGACCAGCGACTGCCGCTATGTCGAAGACAACTATGAAACCAAAGAGGACGCGAAGCGCGCCATGGATGTTTTCTGTCATCGTCTGGCAAAATACATCGGCAGCTACAGCGCTATGATGGAAGGTCGCCTGGATGCGGTGATCTTTACCGGCGGCATCGGCGAAAATGCGGCGATGGTCCGCGAGCTGTCGCTGAAAAAGCTGGGCCTGCTCGGCTTTGAGGTCGATCATGAGCGCAACCTGGCGGCGCGCTTCGGCAAATCCGGCTTTATTAATAAAGAGGGCACCCGCCCGGCGATTGTTATCCCCACGAATGAAGAGCTGGTAATCGCCCAGGATGCGGCGCGACTTACCGCCTGATGTTTCCTTCACCGTCAGCTTCGGCTGACGGCGTTGTTTTTGACACTACCTAAAGCGAGGTTCAAACGTGTCGCGTACAATCATGCTTATTCCTACCGGCACCAGCGTCGGCCTGACCAGCGTCAGCCTCGGCGTTATTCGTGCCATGGAGCGTAAAGGCGTTCGTCTCAGCGTCTTCAAACCTATCGCGCAGCCGCGCGCTGGCGGCGATAAGCCGGACCAGACCACGATGATCATTCGGAAGAACTCGTCGATTCCCGCCGCCGATCCGCTCAAGATGTCGCGCGTGGAGTCGCTGCTGGGCGCTAACCAGCAGGACGTGCTGATGGAAGAGATCATCGCGCGCTACCACGAAAATACCAAAGAGGCGGAAGTGGTGCTGGTTGAAGGCCTGGTGCCGACGCGTAAGCATCAGTTCGCCAACGCGCTCAACTATGAGATCGCCAGGACGCTTAACGCCGAGATCGTGTTTGTTATGGCGCTGGGCAACGATTCACCCGCTCAGCTGAAAGAGCGCATCGAACTGACGCAAAGCAGCTTCGGCGGCAGTAAGAACAAAAACATTACCGGCGTCATCATTAACAAGCTGAACGCGCCGGTGGATGAGCAGGGCCGCACGCGCCCGGATCTGTCGGAAATTTTCGACGACTCCACCAAGGCGAGCGTCGCCAATATCGACCCGAAACAGCTGTTCGCCGACAGCCCGCTGCCGATACTGGGCTGCGTGCCCTGGAGCTTCGATCTGATCGCCACGCGCGCCATCGATATGTGCCGTCACCTCCATGCTGAAGTGATTAACGAAGGCGAGATTGCCACGCGCCGCGTTAAGTCGGTGACCTTCTGCGCGCGCAGCCTGCCGCATATGCTGGAGCATTTCCGTCCCGGCTCGCTGCTGGTGACCTCGGCAGACCGCCCCGACGTGCTGGTAGCCGCCTGCCTCGCCGCGATGAACGGCATAGAGATTGGCGCCATCCTGCTGACCGGCGGCTACGAGATCGACAGCCGCATCGCGAAGCTGTGCGAGCGCGCCTTCCAGACTGGCCTGCCGGTCTTTATGGTGAAAACCAACACCTGGCAAACCTCGCTCAGCCTGCAGAGCTTCAACCTGGAAGTGCCGAGCGACGATACCCAGCGCGTAGAGAAAGTGCAGGAGTATGTCGCCAGCTATATCAACGCCGACTGGATCGAATCGCTGACCGCGACCTCTGAACGCAGCCGTCGCCTGTCACCGCCGGCCTTCCGCTATCAGCTCACCGAGCTGGCGCGCAAAGCGGGCAAACGCATCGTGCTGCCGGAAGGCGATGAGCCGCGCACCGTCAAAGCCGCCGCCATCTGCGCCGAGCGCGGCATCGCGACCTGCGTGCTGCTGGGCAATCCCGATGAGATCCAGCGCGTCGCCGCCGCACAGGGCGTAGAACTGGGCAAAGGCATCGAAATTGTTGATCCCGAAGTGGTTCGCAACAACTACGTGCCGCGCCTGGTCGAGCTGCGTAAGAACAAAGGCATGACCGAAGTGGTGGCGCAGGAGCAGCTGGAAGACAACGTGGTGCTGGGCACCATGATGCTGGAGAGCGGCGAAGTGGATGGTCTGGTGTCAGGCGCCGTGCACACCACCGCCAATACCATTCGTCCGCCGCTGCAGCTGATCAAAACCGCGCCAAACAGCTCGCTGGTCTCCTCGGTGTTCTTTATGCTGCTGCCGGAGCAGGTGCTGGTCTATGGCGACTGCGCCATCAACCCAGACCCGACCGCGGAACAGCTGGCGGAAATCGCCATTCAGTCTGCCGACTCCGCCCATGCGTTCGGCATCGAACCGCGTGTGGCGATGATCTCCTACTCAACCGGCACCTCCGGCGCCGGCAGCGACGTGGAAAAAGTGCGTGAAGCGACGCGTATCGCGCAGGAGAAACGTCCGGATCTGGTGATCGACGGCCCGCTGCAGTATGACGCGGCGATTATGGAAGATGTGGCCAAATCCAAAGCGCCGAACTCGGCAGTCGCCGGTCGCGCCACGGTGTTTATCTTCCCGGATCTCAACACCGGCAACACCACCTACAAAGCGGTGCAGCGCTCGGCGGATCTGATCTCTATCGGTCCAATGCTGCAGGGTATGCGCAAGCCGGTTAACGACCTGTCGCGCGGCGCACTGGTCGACGATATTGTCTATACCATCGCCCTGACCGCGATCCAGTCGCAGCAGGCGGAAGGCTAAGCCTGCGCGCGGGTAACGGTCAGAAAAGTAGAGCGTCCGCCGCAGGGAAGCGGCGGCCGAGGCCACACGGATGCGATCGCGCCGACTTTACGTAACCCGGCTGTTGCCCTCGTCTGAACAGCACAAGCATCACCGGCCGCAAAAACAAAAAAACGCCCGGACGGGCGTTTTTTTCAACCAGATATTTTTACGCGTCGCCGTTACGCGTCAGCCACAGCGACAGCGCCTTGAGCGAATCATCGGTGAACTCGTCGCAGCGCGCGGTAATCTCATCGGGGGTCATCCAGAACACCTCATCCACCTCCTCTTCCTGCATGGCGAACGGGCCGTGATAAACGCAGCTGAACAATCCGCCCCAGACGCGGACATGCTCATCTTCGAAGTAGAACTTGCCGTGCTCGGCGAAAGGCACATCGGCAATGCCCAACTCCTCCTCGGCTTCGCGGCGCGCCGACTCCAGCAGATCTTCGCCGCTCTGCACCACGCCGCCCGCGGTGGCGTCCAGCATGCCGGGCATGAAGTCTTTGGTCTCGGTGCGGCGCTGCACCAGAATCTTGCCTGCGCCGTCATGCACCACAATATAGGTGGCGCGATGGCGCATACGCTGCGCGCGCATCTGTGCACGCGTTGCCTGCGCAATCACTTCATTCTCTTCATTAACGATATCGACCCACTCGATAGCGTCGCCCGCGGTTTGATCCACCATCCGGTAACCCTTTTCTGTTCTGGCGTGCCGTGCGACACGCGCCTGATTGCCACGTCGTTGTTATAGTGTGCTGTAAGGTAATCACTTCCGCTCGCCTGAGCAAGCGGCGCAAACTATCGTTGTTTGCCGCTTTCCGCCAGCCAGAGCTGCACCGAGGCGCGCTGCCACTGAAATTCAGCATATTCCCTGAGCTTATCAGGCAGCGCGTCGCCGTGCAGCGCCAGACGGTTCAGCATCACCGCTAAATCCGTATCGGCAATGGACCACTCGCCGAACAGATTCTGCTGCTTGTCCGGCAGCAAGCGCAGACTCGCCGCAACCAGTTTCTCCGCTGCCTGCGCCGCCGCCGCGCTCAACGGCGGGAAACGCTCGCCGGCGAATAACACTTCCGTTGGCCGCTCCTGACGAAGGGGCAAAAAATCGCTGCGCAGCCACGCCTGCACTTCGCGCGCCCGCGCGCGCTTCTCGCGATCGCGCGGATAGAGGCGCTCAAACTCAGGCGCCGGAAAGCGCTCTTCCAGATATTCAGCGATAGCAGAGGATTCGCTCAGCACGAAATCGGCAATCTGCAGCGTCGGCACGCGGCAGGTGAGCGACAGCGCGCGATAGTCGCTATGGAACTGCTGACTTTGCGCAAGATCGACGCGTTTCAGCGAAAAGGGAATGCCCTTTTCCGTTAGCGCGACGTAAACCGACAGAGCGTAAGGACTAAAAAACAGTGAATCAGACCACAGGGTGATGGACGGGTAATTCATCTGTTACCTCAACTGGCTTATCCGGGTAGCCTGATATTTACCGACTTTCTTTCCGCAAAGCAATGTCCGGCTGGTCCGATCTTCTCAAAGCGCGACGCACTGCGGCAGCGCGCGGCCGCGCTTCTTCTATGCTGAAACAGTGCGTATCAGAAAAATGATAAGGAGACGCGAGATGCACATACTGATGACCGGCGGCACCGGGCTGATCGGCCGCCATCTTATTCCTCGCCTGCTGACGCTGGGGCACCAGGTCAGCGTGGTCACGCGCGATGTCGCCGCCGCGCGTGAGAAGCTCGACGCGCGCGTCGCGCTCTGGTCAGGCCTGGCGCAGCAGCAAAACCTCGACGGAGTGGACGCGGTAATTAATCTTGCTGGCGAGCCTATCGCCGACAAGCGCTGGACCGAACAGCAGAAGCAGCGGCTGTGCGAAAGCCGCTGGCAAATCACCGAGCATATTGCCTCACTGATCAATGCCAGCCAGACACCGCCGCGCGTGCTGATCTCCGGGTCGGCGACCGGCTACTATGGCGATACCGGCGAGCTGGTGCTGACGGAGGAGGACCAGGGTCAGGAGGAGTTCACCCACAGCCTCTGCGCACGCTGGGAGCAGCTGGCGCTGAACGCCCAGAGCGATCGCACCCGCGTCTGCCTGCTGCGCACCGGCGTGGTGCTGGCCAGCGAAGGCGGCGCGTTGGGCAAAATGAAGCTGCCCTTCAAGCTCGGCGTCGGCGGCCCTGTCGGCAGCGGCAAACAGTATCTGCCGTGGATCCATATCGATGATATGGTCAACGCCATTCTCTGGCTGCTGGATCGCGACGACCTGAGCGGCCCGTTTAATATGGTGGCGCCCTACGCGGTGCGCAACGAGCAGTTCGCCGCCACGCTCGGCCATGTGATGCATCGCCCGGCCTTTATGCGCACGCCCGCCAGCGCCATCAAAATGATGATGGGCGAATCGGCGGTGCTGGTGCTGGGCGGGCAGCATGTACTGCCGAAGCGGCTCGAGGCCTCCGGCTTCGGCTTTCGCTGGTACGATCTGCAGGAGGCGCTGCAGGATGTAGTCGGGAAATCTGCAGGCAAAGGCGCGGCGTAGCGTCGGACTGCTTACCGCCTTCTCCATGCGACGGAGAAGGCGGCCTTTATTTCAGCGATCCCTTCAAAAACTGCTGCAGGCGCGGGCTTTTCGGATTGCCGAACAGCACCTCCGGCGGCCCCTCCTCTTCAATCTTGCCCTGATGCAGGAAGATCACGTGGCTGGAGACGTGGCGCGCGAACTCCATCTCGTGGGTCACCACCACCATGGTTTTGCCCTCTTCCGCCAGCTTCTGCATGATGCGCAGCACTTCGCCCACCAGCTCGGGATCGAGCGCCGAGGTCGGTTCGTCAAACAGCAGCACCTCCGGCTCCATCGCCAGCGCGCGCGCAATTGAGACGCGCTGCTGCTGACCGCCCGACAGGTGCACCGGATATTTCGCCTGCGCGCGCTCGTCGATGCCAACCTTATTGAGATAGTTGACGGCGCGGGCGCGGGCGTCCGCTTTGCTCAGTCCCAGCACCTGAATCGGCGCCTCCATCACGTTCTCCAGCACCGTCATGTGGCTCCACAGATTAAAGTGCTGAAACACCATGGTGAGGCGGGTGCGCAGCGAACGCAGCTGCTCCTTGTTAGCCACCTTGAGCTGACCGTCGGCGTCGCGTACCAGGCTGATCGGCTCGTTGGTCACGGAAATGGTGCCTTCGCTCGGCTTCTCCAGAAAGTTAATGCAGCGCAGGAAGGTACTTTTGCCGGATCCTGACGATCCGATGATGCTGATCACATCGCCCGCATCGGCCTGTAAAGAGACCCCTTTTAATACTTCATGGTCACCGTAACGCTTATGCAGTTCGGTCACGCTTAATTTGTTATCAGCCATAGTTCTACTCAATGCGATGACGAAGGTTTGATATGTGCGAGGAAGCGACGCTCCGCCAGACGGAACAGGCTAATCAGCACATAAGAGATAATCAGGTAGAGCACCGCCGCGATACCAAAGGCGGTAAAGGGCTGATAGGTCGCCGAGTTAATATCGCGCGCGATCTTCAGCAGGTCCGGCACCGTCGCGGTAAAGGCGAGCGCCGTCGAGTGCAGCATCAGGATCACCTCGTTGCTGTAGGCGGGCAGCGCGGTACGCAGCGCGGACGGCAGGATAATGCAGCGGTAGAGCTTAAAGGTAGAGAAGCCGTAGGCGCGCGCCGCCTCGATTTCGCCGTGCGGCACGGCGCGGATCGCCCCGGCGAAGATCTCTGTGGTGTAGGCGCAGGTATTAAGGGTAAAGGCCAGCAGCGTACAGTTCAGCCCGCTGCGGAAAAAGGCGTTAAGCAGCTCCGAGCCTTTGACCACCTCTAGCGTGTACATGCCGGAATAGAACACCAGCAGCTGCACATAGAGCGGCGTGCCGCGAAACACATAGGTAAACAGCCAGACCGGCGTGCTGATAAAACGGTTCGGCGAGACGCGCGCAATGGCCAGCAGCACCGCCAGGCAGCCGCCGATCACCACCGACAGGATCAGCAGCCACAGCGTAATGGCGACGCCGGTAAAGCGATAGCCGTCGGTCCAGAGCAGGGATTTCCAGTACTCCTGAATAATATCGATCATAACTCCGCCCTTTTTACGCCGACCGAGTAGCGGCGATTCAGCCACCACAGCACGCCGTTCGACAGCGTGGTAAAGATTAAATAGATCGCGCCGGCGACGATGGCGAAGTAGAACGGCTGCCAGGTGCTTTTACCCGCCAGCTGCGTCGCTTTCACCACATCCTCCAGCCCCAGCAGCGACACCAGCGCCGTGGCTTTCAGGATCACCTGCCAGTTATTGCCGATACCGGGCAGCGCGTAGCGCATCATGCCGGGAAACAGAATGCGGCGAAAAACCTGCGAGCCGGTAAAGCCGAAGGCGGTAGCCGCTTCGATCTGCCCTTTCGGCACGGCGAGAAACGCGCCGCGAAAGGTTTCGGTGAAGTAGGCGCCGTAGATAAAGCCGAGCGTAATGATACCGGCTACCATCGGGTCGATATCGAACTGGGCGAGGCCCATCGCGTCGGTCAGGGCGTTAAGGGCGATCTGCAGGCCGTAAAAAATCAGCAGCATCAGCACCAGGTCGGGCACGCCGCGGATCAGCGTGGTATAGCCTTCAAACAGCATCGCCAGCGGGCGACTGCGGGAGAGTTTTGCGCCCGCGCCGATCAGGCCGAGCACAACAGCCAGCACCACCGAGCTGAGCGCCAGCTCCAGCGTCACCAGGGTGCCTTTGAGAATAACCTCGGAATAGCCGTACAACATGTAATCGATCCTGTCGTGGAGAAAACATTAATGTCCTGCCCGCGGGCGCACCAGCGGGCAGTCCTGACCAGATTGCGCGTTGTGCCATGCGGCTCAACGCAGAAGGATCAGGTAAAGGTCGACAGGGTTAGTCACCGTACACATTAAAATCAAAATACTTTTTCGCGATCTTGTCGTAAGTACCGTCTTTGCGCATCGCCTCGAACGCTTTGTCGATCGCCGCCTTCAGCTCGCTATCGTCTTTACGCAGTCCCATGCCGGTGCCGACGCCAAAAATCTTGTCGTCTTTCACCGCCGGACCGGCGAAGGCGTAGTTCTTGCCTACCGGCTGCTTGAGGAAGCCTTCGCTCGCCTGCACTTCATCCTGAAACGCCGCGTCGATACGGCCCGCGTTCAGATCCTGATAAACCAGATCCTGGTTTGCGTAAGGCGTCACGTTGACACCTTTGGGGCGCCAGTTCTGGTTAGCGTAGGTTTCCTGCGTAGTGCCCTGCAGCAGGCCGATGTTTTTACCCTTCAGCGACTCAATGGTCGGCTGGATCTTTGATCCTTTCGGCGCCACCAGGCGAGCGTTGGCCGCGTAGAGTTTGTCGGAGAAGGCGATCTCTTCCTGACGCTTGGCAGTAATGGAGAGCGAGGAGATGATGGCGTCGATCTTCTTCGCTTTCAGCGACGGGATCAGCGCGTCGAAATCGCTTTCGACATAGGTGCACTTCGTATTAATGCGTTTACAGATTTCGTTGGCGAGATCGATATCGAAGCCAACGAGCTCTCCTTGCGCGTTTTTCGATTCAAACGGCGGGTAAGTCGGGTCAGTCCCAATGCGAATCGACGACGGCACCGCGGCGAAAACGCTGGCGGCGCTGGTCAGGCCCAGCATGAGAGAAAGAGCCAGAACTCGCTTTTTCATAGATTACCCTCAGTGAAGTGCTTTTTGTTATGGGTGCGTGATGTGTTTGCGCTTGTTAAGCCACATATTTCTTGCATATTTCATGCCAGCAATGCAAGCCATTCGCGCACCCGGCGGCGCGCCAGCAAGGCATTGCCGCCGGGTTTGTGAGGGGAATATATCAGTGATGTCAGAGAGAAAAAGCGACCTTGTTAACTTTTGGTGCACCAAATGCACGAAGAGTGATCGCCCGCGCGCATTTGCACTTTAAAAGTGCAAAATATGACGGTTATGCACCGTTCCAGCGCGTAAAAAGATCCTGCGGCAGCGAAATGTCGAACTGATCGACGACGCGATTAACCGTCTGATCCACCAGTTCCATAATCGACTGCGGGCGATGATAAAACGCCGGCACCGGCGGCATAATCACCGCGCCCAGCTCAGCGGCGGTGGTCATCATACGCAGATGACCAATATGCAGCGGCGTTTCACGCACGCCCAGCACCAGCTTGCGCTGCTCTTTTAGCACCACGTCGGCGGCGCGCGTCAGCAGGCTGTCGCTGTAGCTGTGCACGATGCCGGAAAGGGTTTTCATCGAGCAGGGCAGGATTGCCATGCCCAGGGTCTTGAACGATCCCGACGAGATGCTGGCGGCGATATCGCGCACGTCGTGCACCACATCGGCCAGCGCCTGCACTTCGCGCAGCGTGTAGTCGGTTTCCAGGCTCAGCGTCTGCCGTGCCGCCGGACTCATCACCAGATGGGTTTCCACCTCGCTGACCAGTTGCAGCACCTGCAGCAGCCGCACGCCGTAGATCGCGCCGCTTGCGCCAGAGATGCCAATGATGAGTCGTTTCATGCGTATTCCTTGCGGGTTCAGAGAGGCGCTATGATAGCGCGGGCCAGAACAGGAAAACAGACGGGGCGGATTTCTCCGCCCCGTGCTTTTCCTGTTATCGCTGAGAACGCGCTTAGCCTTCGTTATGCAGCTCGAGGTTCTCGACTTCGTTCTGGCGCTGCAGCGCTTTGGCGTCGTCGTTGCGCAGCGACTGGAGATACTCCAGGTACTGCTGATCGACATCTTTGGTGACGTAGACGCCGTTGAACACCGAGCATTCAAACTGGGCGATATCGGGGTTCTCTTCGCGCACCGCTTCGATCAGGTCATCCAGATCCTGGAAGATCAGCGCGTCAGCTTTGATCAGCTGACAGATCTCATCGACTTCACGGCCGTGCGCGATCAGCTCAGTGGCGCTCGGCATATCGATGCCGTAAACGTTCGGGAAGCGAATTTCCGGCGCGGCGGACGCCAGGTAAACGCGTTTCGCGCCCGCTTCGCGCGCCATCTCGATAATCTGCTCGGAGGTGGTGCCGCGCACGATAGAGTCATCCACCAGCAGCACGTTCTTGTCGCGGAACTCAGCGCGGTTGGCGTTGAGCTTGCGGCGAACGGCGCTGCGGCGCAGCTGCTGGCCCGGCATGATAAAGGTGCGGCCGACGTAGCGGTTTTTCACAAACCCCTGACGATATGGCTTGTCGAGAATGCGCGCGATCTCCAGCGCGATATCGGTAGAGGTTTCCGGAATCGGGATCACCACGTCGATATCGAGATCTTCCCACTCGCGAGCGATTTTCTCGCCCAGCTTGGTGCCCATGCGCACGCGCGCGCTGTAGACGGAGATTTTGTCGAGGAACGAATCGGGACGCGCAAAGTAGACGTACTCGAACAGGCACGGGTTACTTTTCGGGTTTTCGGCGCACTGGCGCGTAAAGAGCTGGCCCTGCTCGGTGATATAGACGCCTTCGCCCGGCGCGACGTCGCGCAGGAACTCAAAGCCCAGCGTATCAAGCGCCACGCTCTCGGAGGCCACCATATACTCGACGCGGCTGTCAGGCAGCACGCGCTTACCCAGCACCAGCGGACGAATGCCGTTGGGATCGCGGAAGGCGACCATGCCGTGGCCGATGATCATGGCGACAACGGCGTAAGCGCCGCGCACCTGCTGATGCACCGCCGCCACCGCAGCGAAAATGTTGTCCGACTCCAGCGGGTCGTTCTGAAAACGGTCCAGCTCCTGCGCGAAGATATTCAGCAGGATTTCAGAGTCTGAGGTGGTGTTGACGTGACGGCGGCCCTTTTCAAACAGGTGCTTGCGCAGGTCGTGCGCGTTAGTCAGGTTGCCGTTATGGGCCAGCGTAATACCGTACGGCGAGTTAACGTAGAACGGCTGCGCTTCAGAGGCGCTGGAGCTGCCTGCGGTTGGGTAGCGAACGTGGCCGATCCCCATATTGCCCTGCAGACGCTGCATGTGGCGAGCTTCAAAGACATCGCTGACGAGGCCGTTCGCCTTACGCAGACGGAAGCACTTCAGCGCATCGATAGTACAAATGCCTGCGGCGTCCTGCCCGCGGTGCTGCAGCACCGTTAACGCATCATAGATCGACTGGTTGACCGGCATAAACCCGGTGATACCAACAATACCGCACATGTTGTCATTTCCTCATTAGCCGCACTCCCGGTGGCGTCACCGGGGCAAAAAACTCGACGTGCTTTTCAGGTAGTCAAAAAACCATCTGATTATATAACTGAACTGGGGAATGAGCTGGGACTGCTGCCAGTCCGGACTTTTGGAAAAGCCGGTGAATGTGTCGAGGAAGAAAAGGATCGCGCTAACGATCAGCACGCCGCGTAACGCCCCGAAACAGATCCCCAACACCCTGTCGGTTCCCGACAGGCCGGTCTTTTCAACCAGCGAGCCGATCACATAGTTGACTATCGCGCCGACAATCAGCGTCGCGACGAACAGCACCGCGATGGCGATGCCGTTACGCACCAGTTCGTCGTCAAAACCTGTAAACCAGACTGCAAGGTAGGCGTAGTAATGACTGGCGACAAAAAACGCGCATCCCCAGGTAACGAGAGATAAGGCTTCGCGGACAAACCCTCGAATCAGGCTGACCAGAGCCGAAAAACCAACTACCGCAATAATGACGTAATCAATCCAGATCATGAACTCTTCCAGCGCCAGTGCGTTTGCACCCCTGCATCCAGTTCGGGGCGCATTCTAACAGAAAAAGAAAACGTTTGCGTAGCGCTTTTCCTTTTCACCTTCCATAAAAAGGGCGATGAAAAAAACTTTCCTCGCCCTCTGAAGATTCAACCCTTCAAGCCGTTGAATCAAAACTAATTATCATGCGCAGCGCAGCTTTAACCCTGCGTGCGGCGCCGCCTGTTTATGCCATAGGCGGCGCCAATTGATGCCTCAGCGCGCGCTGTAGGGCTTCACCACGCCGCCGAGGCCGGAGACGCTTTGCAGCTCGGAAAGGGAGCCCTGCAGTTTGGCTTTCGAGGCGTCCGGACCGACATAGATACGGGTGATTTGGCCCTGCACCGGCGTCGACGGCACGGTAAAGGCGCGGTAGCCCGACAGACGCAGCTTCGCCACAATTTCGCTGACCTTCGCCGCATTTTTCAGCGCGCCGAGCTGCACCACGTAAGCCTGACCGGCAGGCGCGCTCTGCTCGGCGGCCTTCGGCGTTTCCACCGGCTTCGCGGGTTCGCTCTGCTTCGTTTCCACCGGCTTCGACTCAGCCGTTTTCGGCTGCTCGACCGGTTTCGCCTGCGCTTTTGGCTGCTCGACCGGTCTCGCTTTCGGCGTTTCCGCCGGCCGGGTTTTCGGCTGCTCAACCTGACGCGGTTTCGCCGGCGTATTCTGATGCACCGGCGGCGGCGTCACTACGCTGGGCTCGCTTTCGCGCTGCGGCGTGGCGTTGCCCTGCTCGGCAACCGGGTTGTTGACGGCGCTGCCGCCGCTGCTTACCGCGCTGCCCGCGCCCTGCGGCGGCTGCGCCGGTAGCGGCTGGGTTACCGGCGGCACCATCTCGCTATCCTGCTGATCGTCCGGCTTCGGCACCAGCGGGATCGCTGCGAACTCCTCTTTGTAGTGCTTCTTTTTGCCGTCCAGCAGGCCCGGCAGCACAATCACGCCGACCGCCACCAGAATAATGGTGCCGACCAGGCGGTTCTGAAACTTACTTGCCACGACCTTTCTCCGTCTCTGTCGATTCCATGACCTGCGCCACGGTATGGAAAGATCCACATACCAGCACGATCTCCTGCGCCTCGGCCTGGCCGCGCGCCGCCTGCCAGGCGCTCTCCACGTCGGCAAAGGCGGTGGCCGCGTCGCGAGGCAGATGCGCCATCAGCTCATCTGCAGTGGCACCGCGCGGACCGTCAAGCGGCGCGCAGTACCAGCGATCGATCTGCGGCGCCAGCGCCGCCAGCGTGCCGGCAATATCTTTGTCATGCAGCATCCCTACCACCGCATGCACCCGGCCGCGTTTCGGCAGCTGCGCCAGGCGCGACGCCAGATAGCTCGCCGCATGCGGATTATGCGCTACGTCGAGGATCACGCGCGGCGATTCGCTTACCGTCTGAAAACGGCCAGGCAGGATCGCCAGCGGCAGGGTATGGCGGATAATCGCTTCGCTGACCTTCAGGCCGGAGGCACGCAGCGCCGCCAGCGCCGTAGCCGCATTGGGCAGCGGCACCTGCGGCAGCGGCAGATCGTTCAGCTCGCCCTGCGCGTCGCGGTAGGCCCAGCTTTCCGGCTGCTGGCTGTAGCGCCAGTCGTGGTCGCGCCGCAACAGCAATGCGCCCTTCTCCGCCGCGACGGCGGCGATGCTGGCGGGCATATCTGGCTCACCGACCACCGCAGGCTTGCCGCCGCGAAACACGCCCGCTTTCTCGCGGCCGATGCTCTCACGGTCGGGGCCGAGCCAGTCGGTATGATCCAGCGCGATGCTGGTCACCACTGCCACGTCAGCGTCGACAATATTGGTAGCGTCCAGGCGGCCACCCAGCCCGACTTCAAGGATCGCCACATCGAGCTGCGCCTGTTGAAACAGGTTCAGCGCGGAGAGCGTGCCGAATTCAAAATAGGTCAGGGAGACGTCGCCGCGTCCCGCTTCGATTTTGGCAAAGCTGGCGGTATGCAGCGCTTCGTCAAGCTCTTCGCCCTGCACGCGCACGCGTTCGGTATAGCGCACCAGATGCGGCGAGCTGTAGACGCCGACGCGGTAGCCCGCCGCCATCAGCAGCGTTTCCAGCGTACGGCAGGTGGTGCCTTTGCCGTTGGTGCCGGCGACGGTGAAGACGAAGGGTGCGGGTTTTAACAGGTCGAGGCGCTGCGCGACGCAGCGAATGCGATCCAGGCCCAGCTCGATGGTCTGCGTGTGCAGATGCTCAAGATAGTAAAGCCACGTGGCCAAAGGCGACGTGGCTTGAGGAAGGTGAAGAGTGTCCATATGTCCCGTTTAACAGATTTTGACCCGGTTCAGCCGGTTCGACGGTGCATTGGTGAAAGGCGCGGCGCGCGCGCCTCTCTCTCCTGTCAGGCCTCGTTGCTTTCCGGCGCTTCCGCAGGCGCGGTCAGTTCGCCATCGTGCAGCGGCGCGGGAAGATTCATCATCTTCGCCAGCAGGCTCGCCAGTTTATAACGCATTTCCGGGCGGCGAATGATCATATCGATCGCGCCCTTCTCAATCAGGAACTCGCTGCGCTGGAAGCCCGGCGGCAGTTTTTCACGTACGGTCTGCTCGATAACGCGCGGACCGGCGAAGCCGATAAGCGCCTTCGGCTCAGCGACGTTAAGGTCGCCCAGCATCGCGAAGCTGGCGGAAACGCCGCCCATGGTCGGGTCGGTCAGCACCGAAATATAGGGCAGACCACGCTCCTGCATTTTGGCCAGCGCGGCGCTGGTTTTCGCCATCTGCATCAGCGACATCAGCGCTTCCTGCATACGTGCGCCGCCGCTGGCGGAGAAGCAGATCAGCGGACAATTGTCTTCCAGCGCCTGCTCGACCGCACGCACGAAGCGCGCACCGACCACCGAACCCATTGAGCCGCCCATAAAGGCGAACTCGAATGCGGCGGCCACAACCGGCATGCCATGCAGCTGACCTTTCATGACGACCAGCGCGTCTTTCTCTTCTGTCTCTTTCTGCGCAGCGGCAAGGCGATCCTTATACTTCTTGGAGTCGCGGAATTTCAGGATATCCTTCGGCTCCAGCTCGCTGCCCAGCTCGGTCTGCGTGCCCTGGTCGAGCAGGCTGTTGAGGCGCTCGCGGGCGTGCATGCGCATGTGATGGTCGCACTTCGGGCAGACCTCAAGATTACGCTCCAGCTCGGCGCGGTACAGAACCTGACCGCAGCTGTCGCACTTGGTCCAGACCCCTTCCGGGATGCTGGCACGGCGTGCAGGCGTAACGTTGCTTTTATTAAGAATGCGTTCAATCCAGCTCATTGAAGACCTTTTTGTTTAAAACTGACCTGGTCCAGTCATCTTATTTGCCGCTGAAAACCGCTTCAGCAGACATGAAATGTCGCTCATTAAACCACAACCCATTCCGACTGTGGATAAAAATCTGGTCTAACCGCGGCGCGACCGAACCTGTTACGGCTGTTTGCTCTGTTTTGCCTGGCGGCGGTGACGCCACACTTCGATCACGCCGGGCAGCACCGACACCACAATAATCCCCACGATCAGCAGCTTAAGGTTCTCCTGCACCACCGGCAGGTCGCCAAACAGATAGCCTGCGTAGGAGAACAGCAGCACCCACGCCAGCGCGCCAGCGACGTTAAACAGGGCGAAATGGCGATAGGACATATGCCCCATGCCGGCGACGAAAGGCGCAAAGGTGCGCACAATCGGCACGAAACGCGCCAGGATAATGGTTTTGCCGCCGTGGCGATCGTAAAACGCATGGGTTTTATCGAGATAGCTGCGGCGGAAGATGCGCGAGTTCGGGTTGCTGAACAGGCGCTCGCCGAACAGACGCCCGATGGTGTAGTTCACCGCGTCGCCCAGCACGGCGGCCACCACCAGCAGCGCCGCCATCAGGTGGACATTGAGATCGTTGCCCGGCAGCGCCGCCAGCGCGCCCGCCACAAACAGCAGCGAGTCGCCCGGCAGGAAAGGCGTGACCACCAGCCCGGTTTCGCAAAACAGGATCAGGAACAGAATGGCGTAAATCCAGATGCCGTACTGCGCAACCAGCTCGGCCAGATGCACATCAATATGCAGAATAAAATCAACCAAAAAATGGACGAACTCCATAACGCCTCTCTGAAATGACCTGCTTAATTAATCCACCAGGAACAACGGCCCCATTGGCGGTTCGGGTAACGCAAAATGCGACGGATAATCCACCGCCACTAAATAGAGTCCTTCCGCTCTCGCCGTCGCCGCCGCCAGGGTGCGATCTTTCGCCGCCAGCAGCGTCGCCATCCACTCCTCCGGCTGGTTGCCGCAGCCGATCTCCATCAGGCTACCGACGATATTGCGCACCATGTGATGCACAAAGGCGTTGGCCTTGATATCGACGATAACGAACGCCCCCTGGCGCGTGACCTTCAGGTGCATCAGGTTGCGCCACGGCGTGCGCGACTGGCACTGCACGGCGCGGAACGAGGTAAAGTCGTTTTCGCCCAGCAGGCACTGCCCGGCGCGGTGCATCTTCTCAGCATCCAGCGGATGATAAAAATGGGTGACGCCGCGTCCCAGGATCGCCGGACGCAGCCGCTGGTTGTAGATCAGGTAGCGGTAGCGCCGCGCCGTCGCGCTGAAGCGCGCGTGGAAGTCGTCCGGCACCGCTTTTACCCAGCGCACGGCGATATCTTCCGGCAGGTTGGCGTTAACGCCCAGCGTCCAGGCGCCGTCGGCGCGCGATGACGTGGTTTCAAAGTGCACCACCTGACCGGTGCCGTGCACGCCAGCGTCGGTACGGCCCGCGCAGAACACGCTTACCTCATGGTTCGCCACCTTCGACAGCGCCTTTTCCAGCTTCTCCTGCACGCTGCGCACTTCCTGCTGGCGCTGCCAGCCGTAGTAGCGGCTGCCGTCATACTCGACGCCCAGCGCCAGCTTATAGGTCTGACCTTCCGACATTACCAGAGGTACTCCTGCACCAGCTTCTCAGCCGTTTTCACCGCCATCAGCGCGCCGCCGAAGCGAATGTTGTCCGCCACCGACCAGAACTGCAGCAGCTCGGGAATGCCGTAGTCGTTACGCACGCAGCCGATGCTGAGCTGTTCGTTGCCAGAAGCGTCGCCCACCTGCGTCGGATAGCTCTCCTCGTCGCTCAGGTTGATATCGGCCACCTGCGCCAGCTCGGCGCGCGCCTCGTCCGCCGACAGCGGACGCAGGCTCTCCAGGTGCACGATCTGCGCGTTGCCGTAAAACACCGGCGCCTGCACGCTGGTGACCGCTATCGGCAGCCCGTCGTCCTGCAGCACCTTACGCACCTGCTCAACCAGGCGACGTTCGCTGGCGACGCTGCCCTCCGCGTCGGCCTGCTGCGGCAGCAGGTTAAACGCCAGCTGACGGCCAAAAAAGTGCTCTTCCGCCGGCACGCCGTTAAGCAGTCGCGCGCTCTCGCCCGCCAGGCCGTCGACCGCGCTTTTGCCGTGGCTGGAGACGGAGAGCAGGTTAGTGACCTGCAAACGGCCCAGGCCCGCCGCGTCAACCAGCGGCTTGATGGCGCTGAGCAGCTGACTGGTCAGGCTGTCGGCGACGCTCACCAGGTTACGGTTGCGGTAGTCCGCCAGCACCTGCGGATTAACGTCCGGCACCACCAGCGGCACGTCCGGCGACAGCGCAAAGCAGTCGCTGCTGTCGATCACCAGGCAACCGGCGCTGGCGGCCTCGTCGGCATAGCGCGCCGAGGCGTCGCGTCCGGCGACGAAAAAGGCGAGCTGCGCCTGCGACCAGTCAAAACCGGCTGCGTTTTCGACGCGCAGCGAGCGCCCGTCGAAACGCAGCGTTTCGCCGGCGCTGTTTTCACTCGCCAGCAGATACAATTCACCAACCGGGAACTGGCGTTCCGCCAGCAGTTCCAGTACAGCGTTCCCTACTGCGCCTGTCGCGCCAAGTAGCGCAATATTCCAGCCGTCAGACATGTTGGTTTACTCCAGACAATGACATAAAAACAGAAGGCGGTGATATTCACCGCCCAGGTTTCGGAATTATCCCCCGCCGCGTCCGGCGCGGCGAGAAGATTAATTTAGCTGTTGTTGAGACGCGCGCAAAAACCGAGGGCGTTCAACAGGCTGGCGGTTTCTGCGTCGTTGCAGATCACCTCCAGCGATGACCACTCGCGGCGCTCCTGATAGGTTTTGCGCAGGCGGTCGAATTCGCCGGGTTTCGCCGCCACTTTACGCAGCGGTGCGTCGTCGCGGCGCACATCATACACCAGATGCGCCAGACGTTTCAGCGTTGGCTGATCGAGCGGGCCGTTGAGCGTGATGCTGCTGAATTCCGGCGCTGGCAGCAGCTCGCTGAGCGGCACCTGCTGCGGCTGGCCGAGGAAGTCGCACCAGGCTTCGAATACCTGGGTGGTGCCGCGCGCTTTCCCCTCCAGCGTATAGCCAGCGATATGGGCAGTGCCGATATCTATGCGATCCAGCAGGTCGAGCGACAGCGCCGGTTCCGGCTCCCAGACGTCGAGCACCACGCTGAGGTCGGCGCGCATCTTCAGCACCTCCAGCAGCGCGGCGTTATCCACCACCGGCCCGCGGCAGGCGTTGATCAGAATGGCGTTGGGCTTCAGCGCCATCAGCAGCGCCGCATCGGCGAGATGCCAGCTTTTATAGGGCCCCTCTTTGAACAGCGGCGTATGGAAGGTTAGGATATCCGCCTCCGCCACCAGCGCGTCGAGCGAACGGAAGTCGCCTGCGTCGCCGCGATCGGCGCGCGGCGGATCGCACAGCAGGGTTTTCACGCCCCAGGCTTCCAGCCGTTTTTGCAGCCGACCGCCGACGTTGCCGACGCCGACGATGCCGACGGTGCGGTCGCGCAGCGCAAAGCCGTCGCGCTCCGCCAGCAGCAGCAGCGCGGAGAAGACATACTCCACCACCGCGATAGCGTTGCAGCCCGGCGCGGCGGAGAAGGCGATGCCCGCCTGTTCCAGCCAGGCGTCGTCAATATGGTCGGTGCCCGCCGTGGCGGTGCCGACGAACTTCACCGGCTTGCCCGCCAGCAGCGCTTCATTGACCTGCGTCACCGAGCGCACCATCAGGCCGTCGGCATCATCCAGCTCCTGCTGCGGCAGCGGACGACCCGGCACCGCCAGCACCCTGCCGGTACGGCTGAACAGCTCGCGCGCATAGGGCATATTTTCATCGACAAGAATCTTCACCACGGCTTTCCTGCTGGTTGCGTTATTGAGATGCGTTATTGTGGCACAAACGCGCCGGTTAACCCAGGCGTGCGCGGTAGCGATCCGGCGTGGTGCCCGCCTGCTGCTGGAACATGACGATCAGCGCCGACGCCGAGCTATAGCCGAGATCGTGCGCAATCGCCTGCACGCTTTTGCCCTGCCCCAGCTGCGCGACGGCGTGCAGAAAACGCAGCCGCTGGCGCCACTCGCCGAAGGACATATGCAGCTCCTGACGGCAGCGGCGCGCCAGGGTGCGCTCCGTGGTAAAGACCCGCGCCGCCCACTCCGCCAGCGTGGTGTTGTCACCGGGATACGCCTCCAGCGCGTGCAGCACGGGCGCGAGAAACTTATCCTGCGAACCCGGCAAATAGCTCTCCTGCACCGGCGCCAGCCGCAGCCGATCGCGCAGCACCTCGCACAGCCGCCACTGCTCCGCGCTCTCAGGCTGTTCAAGGCCGAGGCGCGCAAATTCGTCCATAATCGCATGCACGATGGCGTCGACGTTCAGCAGGCACGCCTGCTGCGGCAGGCCGTCGCACAGCGCGGCGGCGAGATTAAAGGTGCGGAACTGCGCCTGCTGATGGTTGTAGCTGGCGTGCTGCTGTCGCGGCGGGATCCAGATGGGGATACTGGCGGGCGTCAGCAGCCGTTCACCCGCGACGTTCATCTCCAGCACGTGACGCGTCACAAAGATCACCTGCCCCCATTCATGGGCGTGCGGCAGATATTCGGTTTTCGCATTGGTTTGTTCATAGCGCATAAAGTAGCGAAGCCGCAGCGCATCTTCGGGCGGCTGGTATTTAACCTGTAAACTCATTCTGTCCGGTCAGCAACGTTTTTTGTCTGTTTTTAACTATCTCCCTAAAAGCGGTCAAAAGTAAACTGGTCGCCTACCTCTCCAGGAGAAGAGCATGAATTTACTTTTTCCACTGCTGGCGGTGCTGATCTGGTCGGTGAACACCATCGTCAGCAAGCTTTCCGCCGGCAGCATCGATCCCGCCGCCATCTCATTTTACCGCTGGCTGCTGGCGCTGGTGGTGCTCACGCCCTTTGCGCTGCCGGGCGTGTGGCGACATCGCCGTGCCATCCGCGCCAGCCTGGGACGCCTGCTGATACTCGGCCTGCTCGGCATGGTGCTCTACCAGAGCCTGGCCTACTACGCGGCGCACAGCGTTTCGGCGGTGATGATGGGCATTCTTGGCGCCACTATCCCGCTGCTCACCATTCTGCTGAGCCTGGTGCTGCTGCGGCTGGCGCCGACGCGCGGCATTCTCATCGGCGGCGTGCTGTCGTTCGTGGGGCTGGTGTGGCTAGTGAGCGCAGGCCACCCCGCCCAGCTGCTGCACCAGCGCCTCGGCAGCGGCGAGCTGATGATGCTGGCCGCCTCAACCTCCTACGCGCTCTACGGCGTGCTGACTAAACGCTGGGCAATCGCCCTGCCAACCTGGCAAAGCCTCTACGTGCAAATCTTTTTTGGCGTGCTGCTGCTGCTGCCGGGATTTCTGCACGCGCCCAGCGTCGCGCTCGACGCGCAGAATATCCCGCTGGTACTGTTTGCCGGGCTGTTCGCCTCGATTATCGCGCCCTTCTTGTGGATCCTCGGCGTGCAGCGTCTGGGCGCCAGCACCACCAGCATTTTTATGAATTTGGTTCCCGCCTTTACCGCCATCATCGCGGTGCTGTTTCTGCATGAACAGCTGCGCGCTTATCACTGGATCGGCGGCGCCATGACGCTGGTGGGCGTCATCCTCGCTCAGCGTCTGAAGACGCCGCTCAGGCGTCCTGAGGCGGAGCCGACGCCCGGCTGAATAAACAGAGACCCCCGTGGGATTTCTCGGGGGCTTTTGCTATCATGGCGCATCTTTTTTCCGGCGCACCCCACGCTGTCTTGTTTTCAAGGATTCCGCCATGCAACCTCTTAGCGGCCCCGGTGCGCCGATGGGCGATCGTTCTGCTGTTCCGCCGTTAAACGGCGCGTCCCCTCCCGGCGCGGCGCCTGGCGACCAGCCACTCTCACCGGCCCAGCGCACCACGCTGGAACGCCTAATCGTGCGCATTATCTCTCTCAGCACCTTAAAAGCGCCTGAACTCTGGGCAGGCGTGCAGCGCGAAGTAGGGGTAAAAAGCGAGGCGGAGCTGCAGTCGCGCCATTTCCCGGCGGCGGAACAGTACCTTAATAGCCGTCTGACGCAGGCGGAGACCGGACGCGCCACGCGTCAGCTGCTGACTCAGCTCACCGATCTGCTGCCGCAGGGCAATAATCGTCAGGCGGTCAGCGATTTTATTCGTCAGCAGTTCGGCCAGACGGTGCTGAGTTCCCTTTCGCAGGATCAGCTGCGTCAGGTGCTGACCATGCTGCAGAACGGCCAGATGGCAATTCCGCAGCCCCAGCAGTCGCGCACCACCGACCGCACGCTGCTGCCTGCCGAGCACCAGACGCTGAACCAGCAGATCGCGCGGCTGGCCGCTGCGACCGGTGAATCCACCGGCAAGATCTGGGCTTCAGCGCTGAAGCTGGCCAACCTCACCAGCGGCGACCCCATTCCGTCGCGCCACTTCCCGCTTTTGACGCAATATTTGCAGGTGCGTCAGACGCTGAGCCAGCACAGCGCCCCTACCCTGCAGGTGCTCGAGGCCTCGCTGAAGCAGCCGCTTGATAGCAATGAACGCCAGCAGCTGGAGGATTACAGCCTGCAGCGCTTCCAGGCGACGCCGCAGACGATTCTGACCCCGGCGCAGACCCAGGATCTGCTCAACCATCTTTTTGCGCGCCGCGCCGAAAGGCATCAGGAACAGCCGCTGGCCGACAGCGCGCTGCGCCCGCAGCCCATCTGGGCACCTTTTATCGCCGTGCTGCCCCAGCCGCTGGCGCAGCGCCCAATGCTGGGCATCGCCGCGGCGCTGATCGTCGTCCTCTTACTGCTCTGGCTGGTGATCTGATTGAGCCGCCGCGCACTTCAGGCGCGGCGCGAAAAACGCCCGGTAATGAAGATGCCCAGCAGCGCGCAGCAGGCGCCAGCCACATAGACCGAGCCGTAGCCAAGCGCGGTCGCCAGCAGTCCGGCAATCGGCCCGCTGGCGCCGTAGGCGACATCCTGAAAGGCGGAGAAACCGCCTAGCGCCGTGCCGCGCACCTGCGGCGAAACGCGTTTCACCACCTCCACGCCCAGCGCCGGGAAAATCAGCGAACAGCCGCAGCCGGTCAACGCCGCCCCGATAAGCGCTGTCCCGCCTTCAGCAGCGCACGCCAGCAGCAGCAGACCTGCCGCCTCCACCAGCAGCGAAACCAGCGCGACGCGAATACCGCCGTGCCGATCCGGCATGCCGCCGAACAGCAGACGCACCAGCACAAAGGCGACGCCGAATGCCGTCAGGGTAAAGCCCGCGTTGCCCCACTGCTGCGCGGCGAAGTAGAGCGAGGTGAAGGTGCCGATCACCGCAAAGCCGACGCCCTGCAGCGCCAGCGCGAGGCCCGGCTGAAAAATGGTGCGGATCACGCTGAACAGCGAAGGCCGCTCGCCGCCCACCACCGGCACCGGCCGGATAGTACTGTTGAGCGCCAGCGCCACCAGCGGCAGCGCCGTGGCTACCGCGCTCAGCAGCGCAAAGCCGCCGTGCTGATGCAGCATCAGGCCGAGCGGCGCGCCAGCCGCCAGCGCGCCGTAGATCGCCATGCCGTTCCACGACATCACCAGGCCGGATCGCCTGGCGCCCACCAGCCCCAGCCCCCACGTCAGGTTGCCGGTAAGCAGCAGGCTTTCGCCGAAGCCGAGCAGCAGACGCCCCAGCGCCAGCAGCGCGAATTTAACCAGCGCCGGGGCTGGCAGCAGCGCGGCGGCGAGGTAGGCGACACCCACCAGCATAATCGCCAGCATCCCCTGCTGGGTAGTGCGCTTCGCCCCGTGCCGATCGGCGCGGCGACCAGCAAAGCCGCGCGTCAGCAGGGTGGCGAAAAACTGTATGCCCACCGCGACGCCGACCATCACGTTATTCATACCCAGTTCCTGATGCACATAGAGCGGAATAACCGGCAGCGCCAGCCCGGCGGTGAGATAGGTCATAAAGACGGCCAGCGAGGAGCAGGCCAGCGGCAAGGTAGATGCGGCCTGCGGTTCAGTTGCGGTGGTGGTCATAACGGACGAAGCTCCCTGTTGTCAAACGCGCCTGCACCCGATCCACAAAAACAAAAAGGGCCGGTCAGACCGGCCCTTTATAAAACATTTTTAGCAATTATGCCTGAAACTTACGCATCGTCAGGGTGGCGTTGGTGCCGCCGAAGCCGAAGCTGTTGGACATCACGGTGGTCAGCGCTTTTTCCGTCGGTTTAGTGACGATGTTCATGCCTTCCGCCGCCGGGTCCGGCGTTTCGATGTTGATGCTCGGCGCGATAAAGCCGTGCTCCAGCATCAGCAGGGTGTAGATCGCTTCCTGTACGCCCGCCGCGCCCAGTGAGTGGCCGGTCATCGCTTTGGTAGCGGAAATAGCCGGCGTGTTGTCGCCGAAAACTTCACGGATAGCGCCCAGCTCTTTCACGTCGCCCACCGGCGTGGAGGTGCCGTGGCTGTTGAGATAATCGATCGGCGTATCCACGCCGTGCATCGCCATCTTCATGCAGCGCACCGCGCCTTCGCCCGATGGCGCGACCATATCCGCGCCGTCAGAGGTGGCGCCGTAGCCGACGATTTCAGCGTAGATGTGCGCACCGCGCGCCAGCGCGTGCTCCAGCTCTTCCACCACTACCATGCCGCCGCCGCCAGCGATGACAAAGCCGTCGCGCTCGCTGTCATAGGTGCGAGACGCTTTTTCCGGCGCGTCGTTATATTTCGTGGAGAGCGCGCCCATGGCGTCGAACTCGCAGGCCATTTCCCAGCAGAGCTCTTCGCCGCCGCCGGCAAAGACGATGTCCTGTTTGCCGAGCTGGATCTGCTCAACCGCATTGCCGATACAGTGCGCGGAGGTCGCACAGGCGGAGCTGATAGAGTAGTTTACGCCGTGGATTTTAAACGGCGTAGCGAGGCAGGCAGAAACGCCAGACGCCATCGCTTTGGTCACCACGTAGGGGCCGACCGCTTTCAGACCGCGCGGGCTGCGCATCGCGTCAGCGCCGAACACCTGGAAGCGCGGTGAACCGCCGCCGGAGCCGGCGATCAGACCCACGCGCGGGTTGCTCTGATACTGTTCGTCGGTCAGACCGGAATCTTTGATCGCTTCTTCCATGGAGAGGTAGGCATAGATGGACGCATCACTCATAAAACGCACAATCTTGCGATCGATAAGGCCGGTGGTATCCAGTTTGACGTTACCCCAGACGTGACTACGCATGCCGGAATCCTTCATCTCCTGGGAGAAGGTAATGCCGGAACGGCCTTCACGCAGAGAAGCGAGCACTTCCTGCTGGTTATTACCAATGCTGGAAACAATCCCCAGGCCAGTAATCACTGCACGTTTCATTCAGTTGTCCTCATTCCACTTCTTTTTGGATTGACGTGCACTCTAGCTTACACTTGTACGCCGAACAAGTCCGATCAGCCATTTCCTTTTGTAAATTTGCGTCATGTGACCCTGGTCGCTAAAATCGCGCCACAGCCTGAAAAATGAGCCTTCGCTGTGAAATTATCCCCGGTCGAACATGCCCAGCTAAGCTGGAATGAACAGGGTACACCTGTTTCCCGAGCCTTTGACGACGTCTATTTTTCCAATGACAACGGTCTGGAAGAGACGCGCTACGTGTTTCTTGGCGGCAACGATCTGCCCGATCGCTTCGCGCGTCATCCGCGCGATCTCTTTATCGTCGCGGAGAGCGGCTTCGGCACCGGCCTTAATTTTCTTATGCTGTGGCAGGCGTTTGACGCCTTCCAGCAGGCGCACCCCGACGCCGCCCTGCGGCGGCTGCATTTTATCAGCGTGGAAAAATTCCCCCTGACGCAGGCCGACTTAACGGCGGCGCATCAGCGCTGGCCAGCGCTTCAGCCCTGGGCCGAGCAGCTGCAGCGGCAGTGGCCGGTTGCCCTGCCCGGCTGCCAGCGTCTGCTGTTCGACGGCGGACGCGTGACGCTCGATCTCTGGCTCGGCGATATTAATACCCTTATAGAGACATTTGATGACAGCCTGCATCGCCAGGTAGACGCCTGGTTCCTCGACGGGTTCGCGCCGGCGAAAAATCCCGATATGTGGACGCCGCGCCTCTTCAACGCTATGGCGAAGCTGGCCCGACCCGGCGGTACCTTCGCCACCTTTACCGCCGCCGGTTTCGTGCGCCGCGGACTACAGGAGGCGGGTTTCGAGGTCAGCCGCCGCAAAGGATTTGGCGCGAAGCGTGAGATGCTGTGCGGCACCCTGACGCACGCGCCGGATCTGCCGGTCACGCAGCCCTGGTTTGCGCGCCCCGCCGCACGGGAAAGAGAAACAGCGATTATCGGCGGCGGGGTGGCGAGCGCGGTGCTGGCGCTCGCCCTGCTGCGCCGCGGCTGGCGCGTGACGCTCTACTGCGCCGACGAAGCGGCCGCGCTGGGCGCGTCGGGCAATCGTCAGGGCGCGCTCTATCCGCTGCTGAACCAGCACGATCCGGCGCTGGCGCGCTTCTTCCCCGCCGCCTTTAGCTTTGCGCGCCGTCTCTATGACGCGGCGCCGGTAAATTATGAGCACTGCTGGAGCGGCGTGCTGCAGCTCGGCTGGGATGAGAAAAGCGCCGACAAAATCGCGCAGATGCTGGCGATGGCGCTGCCGGAGGCGATCGCGCGCGGCGTCACGCCTGAAGAGGCGGAGGCGCTGGCGCAGGTCGAGCTGGGGGTCGGCGGCATTTACTATCCGCTCGGCGGCTGGCTTTCGCCCGCTGAACTCACCGCCAGCCTGCTGGCGCACGCTGAAACGCTGGGGCTGCGCATTCACTGGCTCCATCGCCTGACGCAGCTCGCCCCGACGGAACAGGGCTGGACGCTGCGCTTCGCCGATGGCAACGCGGCGACGCATCACAACGTGACGCTGGCGACCGGCCATGCGCTCAGCGCCCTGCCGCAAAGCGCGCCGCTGCCGACCTATGCGGTTGCCGGCCAGGTGAGCCACGTGCCCAGTACGCCCGGCCTTGACGCGCTGCAAACCGTGCTCTGCTACGACGGCTACCTGACGCCGGTCAGCCCGCAGTTCGCCACGCACTGCATCGGCGCCAGCTATCATCGCGGCGAGACCGCCACCGCTTACCGCGAAGAGGATCAGCAGCAGAACCGCACGCGGCTGCTCCACTCGCTGCCGGGCCGCCGCTGGGCGGAAAAGGTGGATGTCAGCGCAGGCGAGGCGCGCATCGGCGTGCGCTGCGCCACGCGCGACCATCTGCCGATGGCGGGCGCGCTGCCCAACTATGAGGCGACGCTGGCGCGCTATCAGGATCTTGCCGACCAGCGTGCGCGCAGCGAAGCGATCGCCGAGGCGCCGCATTACGCGGGTCTGTTTGTGCTGGGGGCGCTCGGCTCGCGCGGGCTGTGCAGCGCGCCACTCGCCGCCGAAGCGCTGGCGGCGCAGATGAGCGGCGAACCGCAGCCGCTGGATAGCGCGACGCTGGCCGCGCTCAGCCCGAACCGCTACTGGGTGAGAAAGCTGCTGAAAGGGAAAAAAGCGGGAAGATAGCATCGGGGCGGCACGGCGCCGCCCCGTGAAATCAGGCGGTCTGACGCGCCTGCTGAAACAGATTGTCCCACATGCCCACCACCAGCACCTGGTCGCGCGGCGAGAGTTCGCCAGCGGCAATGGCGTTTTGCAGGCTGTTGGCAACCTGGGTTTGCAACGCTTCCGGCGTATGGTCGCCCGACTGTTCGATTTCCGCGACCGCGAGGGTCAGGTGACCGCGCAGATAGCCGCTGGCGAACAGCTCGTCATCGCTGGCGTGATCGACCATATCGTCAATCAGGGCCAGAATACGCGCTTCAAATTCTGCGATCATCTCAATTCCTCTTTAATATTGTCTGCACTCATCACAGATCGTCTGGCCAGGGAAACTGTGCTGACGTCAGTGCAGGCGTGCCATAAAAGTCCGCTAACGCGGCGATAAAACGCGCGGGCCGTGCAGGGATGCCCTTCTCCAGATAAGAGATGACCTGCGCATGGACCTTACGCTGAAACGCGACGCGATCCGGCTCACAATCTCCATCGAGATTGTCACAGCTGACGTTGAACGGGAAGCCTGCTGCAACGCAGAACATCCACTCCAGCGCCTGAGGCTTAATCTCCACAGACTCGAACTGACTCTGCGTCTGGGCGTCGCGGCCGTCCGGACAGTACCAGTAGCCAAAATCCACCAGCTTGCGCCGCGCCTCGCCGGCGATGCACCAGTGAGAAATCTCGTGCAGCGCGCTGGCGTAAAAACCGTGGGCGAACACCACGCGGTGCCACGGCGAACGCTCGTCTGCCGGAAGATAGATGGGCTCATCGTCGCCTTTAATTAGACGGGTCTGAAACTCGTCGCGAAAGCAGCTATCGAAAATCGTAATCAGTTGTTCGTAATGGTGCGTCGTGTTCATGGTGTCATCGTAAAAACGGCGTCATTATCGCGGCGCCGGGAATGAATGTATTACAGCGCGGCGATCCACGCCAGCAGCGCGCTGCCGTGAGCGTCCCACAGCAGCTTCGCGCTCATAACCGCAGAAACAATGACCACCATCGGGCGGATCAGTTTCTGTCCACGGCTCAGCACCAGCCGCGCCCCCAGCCGTGCACCGCAGAAGGCGCCGATCAGCATAATTAAACCGATACCCCAGATCACTTTGCCACCGAACATAAAGAACAGCAGGCTGGCGAAATTCGAGGTGAAATTCAGAATTTTGGCATGCGCGGTGGCTTTGGCAAGGTTGAAGCCGCAGAGGGTGACAAAGGCGAGCGCATAGAAGGAACCGGCGCCCGGGCCGAAGAAGCCGTCGTAGAAGCCGATGCAGCCGCCGCCCACCAGCGCATATGGCAGCCCGTAAAGGCGACGCGCGCGATCCTCTTCGCCGAGGCGCGGCATCAGCAGAAACCACAGGCCAATGGCGATCAGCAGCAGCGGCAGCACCTGACGCAGCGCGTCGGCGTTCAGGTGCTGGATCAGCAGGGTGCCCAGCACCGCGCCGATAAAGGTCATGGCGATATTGAGCCGCTGTTCGCGCAGGTTGACCGCGCCGCGGCGGATGAAATAGAGGCTGGCGGAGAACGAGCCGCCGACGGACTGCAGTTTATTGGTAGCCAGCGCCTGCGCAGGCGATAAACCGGCCGCCAGCAGCGCAGGCACGGTAAGCAGCCCGCCGCCGCCGGCGATAGAGTCGATAAACGCCGCCAGCACGGCGACCAGAAACAGCACCCCGACCACTATCGGGCTGACGACGAACCACTCCATGGCGATCCCTTATAAAAGATGTTTATCCAGCAGCGCCTGACACGCCTGCGGCAGCGGTGGCGGCTCACGCTTCACCGGCACGCCGCTGCCCGGTTTCTTCGGCAGGAACCAGCTCTCCAGCTCGGCGCCGCAGCCGTCGCCCGGCGGCGGTGCAGGCTGATCTTCACAGCCGATGCTGTTGGCCGGGCAGCGCAGACGCACATGCATATGCGCGCGATGCGCGAACCACGGGCGCACCTTGCGCAGCCAGTCGCGGTCTGCGCCTGCGTCGGCGCAAAGCTGCTTTTTAATCGCCGGATTGACGAAGATACGCGTCACATCGTTGTCTTTCGCCGCCAGCTTGATCAGGCTGTCGATCTCCGGCCGCCAGTGACGCGCCACCACGCTTTTGTCATCCGCCGTCACCAAATCAAGCGGCTGCGGCTTCAGCAGCTGCTGCGCGCTCCAGCGGGTTTTCGGCAGCTGCAGCCAGATATCGACGTCGAGCCCGGTCTGATGGCTGGCGTGTCCGCTGCTGAAGCGCCCGCCCGCCGCCATGCCCATATCGCCAATCAGCACGTTGCCCAGCTGCAGGTTATGCACCTGGGCGCTGAGGCGCTGAATAAACAGGATGAGATCGGGATGGCCGAAATAGCGCCGCTGATCCTGGCGCATCACCTGATAGCCGGGCGCGTTGAGCGGCAGCGCCTGCGCGCCGACGATGCAGCCGTTGGCGAAAGAGCCGATAGACTGCGCGCTGCCCGGGATCGGCTGCTGAATACGCTGCCATGGCGTCGCGGCCAGGGCTGAGGCGCTGAAGAGCAGCGTCGATACGAGAATAAGCAGTGATTTCATGGCGTCACCAGCGCGGCACGGTGCTGTTAACGTCACCGTTCTGCGCGCGCTGGCGCAGCAGGTGATCCATCAGCACGATCGCCATCATCGCTTCGGCGATCGGCACGGCGCGAATGCCCACGCAGGGATCGTGCCGCCCTTTGGTGATCATCTCCACCTCTTCGCCGCGGCGGGTGATGGTCTGGCCCGGCACGGTAATACTGGAGGTCGGCTTCATCGCCAGATTGGCGCTGATGGTCTGGCCGCTGCTGATGCCGCCGAGAATGCCGCCGGCATGGTTGCTCTGGAAGCCGCTGGCGCGGATCTCGTCGCGATGCTGGCTGCCGCGCTGTTTTACCACCGCAAAGCCGTCGCCGATCTCCACGCCTTTCACCGCGTTGATGCTCATCAGCGCATGTGCGAGGTCAGCATCAAGCCGATCGAAAACCGGCTCGCCGAGGCCCGGCGGCACGTTCTCCGCCATGACCGTCACTTTAGCCCCGATGGAGTCACCCTCTTTTTTCAGGGCGCGCATCAGCTCGTCCAGCGCCTCCAGCTTGCTGGCATCTGGACAGAAGAACGGGTTCTCTTCAACGATGCTCCAGTCCTTCAGCTCGCACGCCACGTCGCCGATCTGCGCCAGATAGCCGCGCACCACGACGCCGTGCTTCATCTGCAGATATTTTTTGGCAATCGCGCCCGCGGCAACGCGCATCGCGGTTTCACGCGCCGACGAGCGGCCGCCGCCGCGGTAGTCGCGCAGGCCATACTTCTGCTCGTAGGTGTAATCGGCGTGGCCGGGACGGAAGAGATCTTTGATCGCGCCGTAATCTTGCGAACGCTGGTCGGTATTTTCAATCAGCAGGCCGATTGAGGTGCCGGTGGTGACCCCCTCGAAGACGCCGGACAAAATTTTCACCTGATCCGGCTCGCGACGCTGGGTGGTATAGCGCGAGGTGCCGGGACGGCGGCGGTCGAGATCGTGCTGAATATCCGCTTCGGTCAGCGGAATGCCCGGCGGCACGCCGTCAACGATGCAGCCCAGCGCGATGCCGTGCGACTCGCCAAAAGTGGTTACGCGAAAGAATTGTCCGATGCTGTTTCCGGCCATGGGGATTCCTTGTTACGAAGCGTTCGCTCAGTCTTTATAAATAGAGAAGTGATGTTGTGCGTCGACGATCTGCTGGCGCGTCAGCATAAAGACACCGTCGCCGCCGTTGTCGAACTCCAGCCAGGTAAAGGGCACGTCGGGATAGTGATCGATCATATGCACCATGCTGTTGCCGACTTCGCAGATCAGCACGCCGTTGTCGCTCAGATAATTTGGCGCACAGGCAAGAATGCGGCGCACCAGCTTCAGGCCGTCGCTGCCCGCCGCCAGACCGAGTTCCGGCTCATGGCGATATTCGTTCGGCAGATCTTCCATATCTTCCGCGTCCACGTAGGGCGGATTGGAGACGATCAGATCGTATTTTACCGGCGGCAGCTCGCGGAAGAGATCGGCGCGGATCGGCGTCACCTGATGGATCAAACCGTGATCCTCGATATTCTGCTCGGCAACCGCCAGCGCGTCATAAGAGATATCCACCGCATCCACTTCCGCTTCCGGAAAGGCGTAAGCGCAGGCGATCGCGATGCAGCCGCTGCCGGTGCACATATCGAGGATATGGCGTGGCGTCTCGGCAACCAGGCCGGCGAAGCGGTTTTCAATCAGTTCGCCAATCGGCGAGCGCGGCACCAGCACGCGTTCGTCGACGTAGAACTCGTGGCCGCAGAACCAGGCTTTGTTGGTGAGGTAGGCGACCGGAATGCGCTCGTTGACGCGGCGGATCACGCGCTCAACGATGCGGTGACGCTCGCTGGCGGTAAGGCGCGCGCTGCGCATATCTTCCGGAATGTCCAGCGGCAGCCAGAGCGTGGGCAGGACCAGTTGCACCGCTTCGTCCCAGGGATTGTCGGTGCCGTGACCGTACCAGATCCCGGCGGCGGAAAAACGACTGACCGCCCAGCGCAACATATCCTGAATGGTGTGCAGTTCGTTGACTGCCTCATCGACGAAAATTTTGTCCACGTAGCCCTCCGCAGGCCCAATTGCTAAATCGGCCGATAGTGTGCCATGAAGCCGGGGAGAATTCAGCGCAGCAAGGTGAAAAAGCTGACAATTAGCGGATCGGGCGGTAAGGTAACGCCATTCGCTGTTTTCCAGCCTTATCAGACAAGATTCGCCTGCAATGAGTAAAAAAACTTCTCTTAACGACGACGACAAAGCGCTGTTTCGCCAGCTGATGAGCGGCACGCGCAAAATCAAGCAGGATACCGTGGTGCATAAGCCTGCGGTGAAAAGCCGCGAGCTGCCGCTGAAGCGGCTGATTTCCGAACAGGTGGACAACAGCCACTACTTTTCCGACGAGTTTCAGCCGCTGCTGGCGACCGAGGGCGCGACGCGCTACGTGCGCGCCGACGTCAGCCACTACGAGCTGAAAAAGCTGCGGCGCGGCGACTATACGCCGGAGATTTTCCTCGACCTGCACGGCCTGACGCAGCAGCAGGCTAAACAAGAGCTGGGCGCGCTGATCGCCGCCTGTCGCCGCGAGCATCTGTTCTGCGCCAGCGTGATGACCGGCCACGGCAAGCATATTCTTAAGCAGCAGACGCCGCTCTGGCTGGCGCAGCATCCCTATGTGATGGCGTTCCATCAGGCGCCGAAAATGTTCGGCGGAGACGCGGCGCTGCTGGTGTTGATTGAGGTGGAGGAGTGGCAACCGCCCGAGCTGCCTTGAGAAGGGATGGGCCGTCTGCGCGGCCCGCGGGCGTTATATGGCCTTCGCCAGTTTAGAGGGGCTGACCTGCCACAACAGCTTGCCTTCGCAGCTGGCGGGATCGAAATCGACGCAGGCGATGGCGGAGGTGGCGAACATCGGCGGCGCTTCCTGCGGGCAGAGCTCAGAAACCAGATAGCCGACCAGCGGCAGATGCGAAATCACCATCGCCGACTTCACGCCCTGATTTCCCAGCGCCAGCAGATAGCAGGCCACCAGCCCAGGATCGCCTCCGGGCGTCAGCTCCGGCAAAATCTCCTGCCCTTCCGGCAGGGTTAACGCTTCGCGTACCGTCGCCAGCGTCTGCTGGGCCCGAAGATAGGGACTGACCAGCACGCGTTCTACCTCCACCGTCTGGCTGTTGAGCCAGCTCGCCATCTGGCGTGATTCGTCACAGCCACAGTGGGTGAGAGGTCGGACCGAATCACTGGCGGCTTCAAGAGCCGCATCGCCGTGACGCATGATAAAAACTTGCATAAAGCACCGCTGTTGTTTGTCGATATCGCCCGGCGCGGAGGCGCCTGACTCTTCATTCTGCGAATGAACGCTGTGTTGTACCCCAATGCCTTGAGTATAGTCAACCGGTTGTTTATTAAATAAGCGCTTCTCAGAATCGTGCCGCGCCGCCTGCCCTGACGGCGCATTTCTAACCCGCTGAATCGGTGCGGATATTCCATTCGGTCAGGAAATGTAAAATTTCTTCTCCTGCTGCTCCGCCGCCAGCAGCGCCTCGCACGGGGCAAAACGCTCGCCATACTGGCGCATTAAGGCGCGTAATGTTTGCGCAATATCCGCCGCGCCGCGCTGATCCATATAGCGGAACGGGCCGCCGAGAAACGGCGGAAAACCGATGCCAAACACCGCGCCGATATCGCCGTCGCGCGCGCTGCGAATCACCTCTTCGTCAAGACAGCGCGCCGCCTCGTTCAGCATCATCATCATGCAGCGCTCGGCGATATGCGCTTCGCTCAGCTTTGCCGCAGGCTGCACGCCGAGCAGCGGGTAGATTGCCGGATCGGGCTTTTTGCCACCGCGTCGCCCGCCGCCATAAAGGTAGAAGCCTTTGCCATTTTTACGCCCTTTGCGATCGTCCTTCAGCACCGCCTCAAACGCGGCGGGCGCGGCGAAGCGATCGCCGTAAGTCTGCTGCAGCACCGGGGTGATCTTGCTGCCGACGTCGATGCCCACCTCGTCCAGCAGCTGCAGCGGGCCGACGGGAAAGCCCGCCCGAACCAGCGCGCGATCGATATGCTCCACCGGTTCGCCCTCCAGCAGGCAGCGCATCGCCTCATTTATATAGGGCGCGAGAATGCGATTCACATAGAAGCCGGCGCGGTCCGCCACGACAATGGGCGTTTTGCCCTGTTTTTTCGCCAGCGCCACGGTGGTGGCCAGCGTCTGCTGTGAGGTGCCGGCGTGCGGGATCACCTCTACCAGCGGCATCTTTTCCACCGGACTGAAGTAGTGCAGGCCGATAACGTTGTCCGGCCGCTGCGCCTGCGCGGCGATATCCGCGATCGGCAACGATGAGGTATTGGAGGCGAAGATGGTGTGCGGCGCACAGTGGCTTTCCACTTCGCGCACCATCTGCTGTTTGAGCGGCAGATCTTCGAACACGGCTTCAATCACCAGGTCGCGTTGGGCAAAGCCCTGATAATCGGTGCCGCCGGTGATGCGCGCCAGCTGCTGCTGGCGCTGCGCCGCGCTGAGATGGCGTCGTTTGACCTTTTTGCTCAGACCTTCCCAGCTCGCCTTCAGCGCATGGTTAACGCCCTGCAGGTGGATATCCTTGATGCGCACCGGCAGCCCGGCGTTGATCGCCGTGACGCTGGCGATGCCGCCGCCCATCAGCCCGCCGCCCAGGATGCCGATCTGCCGCAGCGTGCGCGGCTCAGCGTCGGCGCCGGTCTCTTTTTTCATCGCCGTGCTGGCGAAGAACAGGCTGCGCAGCGCGGCGGATTGCGGCGTCATCGCCAGTTCGCCAAAGGCGCGCGCCTCTGCCCGATGCCCCGCCTCGCTGCCCTGCTCAATGCCGATACGCACCACATCGATAATGCGCTGCGCGGCCGGATAGTTGCCGTGCGTTTTGCGCGCGGTTTCGCGCTGCGCCAGCGCAAAGAGCGCGTGGCGCGCCAGCGGCGCCTGCACGACGCGATCGCGCAGCGGCAGCGCGCGCGCGGCATGTCTGCCCTTCAGCACGCGCGCTACCGCGGTGTCCAGCAGGATCGCCTGCGGCACCGCGTCATCCACCAGCCCCATCCTGCGCGCCTGCTTCGCCCGCAGGGTTTTGCCGGTCAGGATCAGCGGCAGCGCCTGTCGCAGCCCGATAAGTCGCGGCAGGCGCTGAGTGCCGCCCGATCCCGGCAGCAGCCCCAGCTGGACCTCCGGCAGACCGAGCCGGGTTTTATCGTCCAGGGTACAGATGCGCGCATCGCAGGCGAGCGCCAGCTCCAGCCCGCCGCCCAGGCAGGCGCCGTGGATCGCCGCCACAACCGGAAACGGCAGCGCCGCAATCGCCGCCATCGCTTCCTGACCCTGTCGCGCCAGCGACTCCGCCTGCTCGGCGCTGCGGCAGTCGGCGATCATGCTGATATCAGCACCGGCGATAAAATTGTCAGGCTTGCCGGAGATCAGCACCAGGCCAGCCAGCTGCGTATCGCGCCGCGCCTCGTCGATCACCGCCGTCAGCTGCTGCGCAAAGGCGGCCCGCAGCGTATTCATCTTTTCACCCGGCACGTCAATGACGATGACGCCGACGTGATCCGGCCGCATCTGTAAAGAGAAAGCGTTCTGCTCCATTATTCCGCCTCCAGAACCATGGCCGCGCCTAAGCCGCCTGCCGCGCAGGCGGTGACCAGCGCCAGCCCGCCGCCGCGACGCCGCAGCTCATGCAGCGTTTGAGTAATCATGCGCGCGCCGGTGGCGGCGAAAGGATGGCCGTAGGCGATGGAGCCGCCGAGCACGTTGAAGCGCGCCTCGTCGACCTCGCCCAGCGCCTGCGGGCGATTCAGTTTTTCCCGCGCGAAACGTTCGTCGTCGAAGCACTGCAGGTTGCAGAGCGTCTGGGCGGCGAAGGCTTCGTGCATATCGATCAGCGTCAGGTCGCTCAGCGCGACGCCTGCGCGATCCAGCGCCAGCGGCGAGGCGTAGGCGGGACCGAGCAGCATGTCCTGCTGTACATCGATGGCGGTAAAGGCGTAGCTGCGCAGATAGCCCAGCGGCGCAATGCCCAGCTCGCGCGCGCGCCCTTCGCTCATCAACACCACCGCCGCCGCGCCGTCGGTAAGCGGCGTGCTGTTGGCCGCCGTGACGCTGCCGTGCTGGCGGTCAAACGCCGGCCGCAGCCGCGCATAGTCTTCGATTTTTGCCGCCATGCGCACGTTGTTGTCCTGCTCAATGGGCGCTTTCCACGGCGGCGCGAAGGCGGGCATCACCTCCTGCTGCAGCACGCCGGATTGCCAGGCGCGAGCGGCGTGCTGGTGCGACCGCAGCGCCAGCGCATCCTGCGCCGCGCGGCTTATGCCGTGCGTTTTTGCCATCTGTTCCGCCGTATCGCCCATGCGCAGGCCGGTAGAGTACTCGGCGACGGCGGGCGGCACCGGCAGCAGATCGCGCGGCCGCAGGCGACGCAGAATCTGCGCTTTCTGCCCCAGGTTGCGCGCTTTGCTAAGATCGAGCAAGGCGCGCGCCAGGGTTTTGCTGACGCCGATCGGCAATACCGATGAGGAGTCCGCGCCGCCCGCAATACCCGCGCGGATGGTGCCCGCCATCAGGCTTTCCGCCACGTTGGCGACCGCCTGAAAGCTGGTGGCGCAGGCGCGGCTGACGCTGTAGGCGTCGGTATGCACGCTCAGCCCGCTGCTGAGCAAGATTTCCCGCGCGATATTGGGCGCTTCCGGCATCTGGATCACCTGGCCGAACACCAGCTGCTCTACCGCCTCGACCGGGAGTTCGCTGCGCGCCATCAGTTCGCTTACCACCATTCGCCCCAGTTCCACGGCAGGAATGCCATGAAAACCGGTCGCCTGACGCAGGAACGGCGTACGGAGTCCGTGAGTAATGGCGATGCGATCGCCCGCACGCGTCAGCAACGGCTGCGCTTTGCTCATCTGTTTCACCTGTGAATGTTGACCGGGCGCCATCGCCCTGAGAGGTCTGACCTGATCCACAGTGTTAACGACAAGCGGGCGCGCCGCCAATCAGGAAAGAAAAAAAGTGCGAGGGAAAACACGAAAATAGAAAACGCCGTTTAGCAACGGCGTTCAGAGGCTTAGCGCAGGCCCAGCTGAAAAATCAGGGTTTCGGCCTGGCAGGCGAAGGTGAAATCGATATCCAGCTGCACGCCGTTGTCGCGCTCGTCAAAGCGGGCGTCGATCTGACAAGGATCCGACTCAATCTGCCGCGCCTTTTCCGTCAGGCTCGCCAGTTTGGCCTCCGCCTCACTGCGCTGCGCAAACCATTCTGACCAGCTGGCGGTGCAGTCGCTGTTATCCATCACGGTGCCGACATCCACGCAGCAGCAGGCAGCGGTTTCATTGGCGCTGCATTTATTCATGGTATTGGTCATTGCGTTCTCCTGGACATAAATCTGTGGGCGAGCTGGATTGACGCCCGAAATTTTACGCCCCCGGTTTGAAATGCGCTATGTCAGAGGCGCTAAGTGACGAATATCACAATAAAATTTGATCCAAAACAAATTAGAGTCGGTATGCTACGCTCTGCCCTGCCGGTTTTGTTAAGCGGATCGAAATTTTGCGGATCAATCCAGAAATATTTTAAAAACAATATTGCAACATCTACACAGGTCAGACCTATACTTGCCGCACTGGTCTGATTTGTCAGCTTCTGGTCAGTCCCTACAATCCGCCGTCCCTTGTTACGCGATGTAACAATTACAGTTTAATAATAATTCAGATGAGGTTATGGTCATGAGCCATAAAAACCTGTTTGCAAAGTCAGCCGTGGCGGCTGCAGTGGCGCTTGTTTCTTCACACGTATACGCAGCGGGATTTCAGCTTAACGAATTCTCCTCTGCCGGTCTGGGCCGCGCCTATTCCGGCGAGGGCGCGATGGGCGATACTGCTGCCTCCGCCAGCCGCAACCCGGCGACCATGGCGCTGATGGATCGTCCGATGTTTTCTGTCGGCGCGGTCTTTATCGATCCCGATGTCGATATTACCGGCAACAGCCCGACTGGCCGCAGCCTCGATGCCAGCAATATCGCGCCGACGCAGTGGGTGCCAAATATTCACTATGTGCAGCCGATTAACGATCAATGGTGGATTGGCGCATCCGCCACCTCAAACTACGGTCTGGCGACGGAATTCAACGACGGCTAAACCGCTGGCGGCTACGGCGGCAAGACCGATCTGATGACCGCCAACCTCAACCTCAGCACCGCCTATCGCCTTAACGAGCACTTCAGCTTCGGCGTCGGCTTCGATGCGGTTTATGCGCGCGCCAAGATTGAGCGCTACGCGGGCGAGTCGGGGGCGGCGCTGCGTATCCCGGCGGATACCCAGGTAGCCCATCTGAAAGGCGACGAGTGGGGCTACGGCTGGAACGCGGGCATACTTTATGAGGTGGATAAAAATAACCGCTTTGGTCTGAGCTATCGCTCGGAAGTGAAAGTCGATTTCGACGGCGACTATAAGAGCAGCCTGCCGACAGCGATTAACCGCATCAACCAGGCGGCCAATTTAGGGCTTCCTTACGCCACCGGCGGCTCCACCATTCCGGGCGCGCTGACGCTAAACCTGCCGGAGATGTGGGAAGTCTCCGGCTGGCATAAAGTGGCGCCGCAGTGGGCGGTGCACTATAGCCTGGCCTACACTAGCTGGAGCCAGTTCCAGGAGCTTAAGGCGACCGGCTCGAGCGGCCAGACGCTGTTCTATAAAGATGAGAGCTTCAAGGATGCCTACCGTATCGCGCTGGGCACCACCTACTATTACGATCAGAACTGGACTTTCCGTACCGGTATCGCCTTTGATGACAGTCCGGTTCCGGCGGACAAGCGCTCTATCTCTATTCCCGATCAGGATCGTCTCTGGCTGAGCGCTGGCACCTCGTACGCCTTTAACGACGACGCTTCGGTCGATGTGGGCGTCTCTTATATGCACGGCCAGCACGTGACGGTGGAAGAAGGTCCCTATACCTTTAACTCGGTGGGCAAAGCCTGGCTGTACGGCGCGAACTTTAACTACAAGTTCTGATGCTGAGGTTAGGATATAAAAATAGCGACCCCTGGGTCGCTATTTTTAATGGTATGCACTAATCGTAAAACGCGCGTGGCATGGGCAGAAGAGCAAAGCGTCCCGCGCCAGGGATGGCGCGGGCCGAGCTGGCAGGGATGCCGCTTTTTGCGTCTTTGCGATCGGCCCATGCCACGCGCGTAGGCACCTTAGCTGAAAAAAATGGCGACCCCTGGGTCGCCATTGCTATTTTTACCGCCGTTACTGCGCGTCGATATCTTTCAGATCGTCCTGAATCGCGCTGGCGTTCGGGTTCTCTTCCGGCTTCAGACGGCCGCCGTTCGCCAGGAAATCGTGACGCTGGAAATAGGCGTTGCGAATAAAGGCGTAGGGATCCGACTGCTGCTTCAGCAGCGCATCAGAATCAAGCAGCTGAGCGCGCGTCTCTACCCCTTCCAGCGTCCACTTCGCGATGGACATCGGCCAGGTCAGCCAGCCCAGCACCGGGTAGAGCGTATCGACATAGTCGCCGCCATCTTCGCGGATGGTGAAACTGCCGTAGGCCGGCAGCTCAACGTAGGGACCGTAGCCGACGCCGTAGTGGCCGAGCGTGCTGCCGAAACGGTGCGGCACTTCGCGCGCCAGCTCCGGGTTCGCCTTGCCCGCCACGTCGATAAAGCCGCCCAGGCCCAGAATCGAGTTCAGGAAGAAACGGGTGAAGTGAATCCCTGCCTGGCGCGGCTCGCCGACCAGAATCGAGTTCACCATGCTGGCCGGCTCTTCCAGGTTGCCGAGGAAATTGCTTAAGCCCGTACGCGCCGGCACTGGCACGTAGTCGCGCCACGCCACCGCGACAGGACGCAGCACGTATGGATCCAGCACGTTGTAGTTAAAGTTGAACATCGTGCGGTTAAAGCCTTCAAGCGGATCGCTGCGCTGCGCAGGCGCCTCGCTGTCCGGCTTTGAGCTGGCGCATCCAGCCAGAATGACGCTGGCCAAAACCAGGCTGGTCAGGCGGTAAGCCATTGTTATCTCCCTGTGCGGTTTAATGAAGTATCGCTTCAGGGCTGCTGTTGATTAATCTCCACAGCCATGTGCTGATGACCATCCCAGGGCGTCACCGCGCTCAGACCAAACCAGTCGCCGGATTGCGGACTGGCGCTGCCGTCGCGGGAAATACGCACCCGAACCTGCACCTGATGCTGCGCCGAAAGCAGGCGCTCCGGCATCATGGCGTTGCTGTCATCCAGCGTAAGCGATAACGGAAAGTGGCTCAGCGGCAAGCGCTTAACGGCCACGGGCACCGGTGAAACACCGTCAGAAACAGAAATATACATGACTCCGCCCGGCGGTAACATTTTTTCTGCCTCCGGCGTCAGCGTCACCGTCAGCGCCAGCTGCGTATTCTGCTGACCGGCGTCGGTTTTTGCTTGTTCAATGCTGCGCTCGATCATCGCGCGGCGGCGATCGTCGGCCGGGATCTGTTTCAGCATAGCCTGCCAGCTGCTAATCGCCTGGTCATACTGCTGCTGTTCATAGGCGTTAAACGCCAGCAGGCCGAGCGTGCGCAGGTTGCCGCCCTCCTCTTTCAGCATATCTCGCAGCATCAGGCCCGCCTGGCGGTTATCCTGCGGATCGCTGGAGCGGGTCAGGACTTCAGCATAGTCCTGCTTCAGGGAGAGGTTGTTGGGCGCAAGCTGCAGCGCATGTTCGAACGCCTGGCTGGCGCTGGCGGCGTTGTTGAGCACCATGCCGAGACGGCCCAGCATGGTCCAGTCGTTCAGGTTATCAGGCTCTGACTGCAGCGCGGTGCGCAGCCCAAGCTGCAGGCGCGCCAACTCCTCCATGGTCAGCGGCTTCGCCTGCGGGTCCATCACCCGCGCGCGCAGCGCCGGATAATCCTGCTGCACCTGCATCCAGCCAGCGACCTGCGCCAGTCCGCCGCTTTTCAGATAGAAGCCGAGCGACACCGCGATCAGCGCTACGACGCCGGGCAGCAGTACCAGACGGCCGCTGGCGCGCGACGGCGCGGCGTGCTGCGGCGGAATATCGGTCAGCAGCGTCTGCTGCAGTTCGCTCACCATAGTGGCGCGCTCGCCGATAACGCCCTGCGCTTCATCCTCTTCCAGCTCGCGCAGGCGCTGATGATAAAAGTCGGTATTCAGGCGATCGCGATCGGCCTCGCTCGCCTGGCGCTGACGCCAGCCCGCGCCGAGAAACAGGGCGCTGGCGGCCGCCAGCAGAATAACAATGCTTATCCACAAAGCGCTCATTTCAGCTTCCCGTCGCGTTTCAGTATCGCCGCAAGGCGCTGTTGATCGGTATCGTCCAGATCGCTGCGCGTTTTACGCTGGCGACTGCGCAGAACAATCACCAGACCGCCGAGCACGGCGAACAGCGCCGGGCCGACCCAGAGGATCAGCGTCGACGGCGTTACCGGCGGCTCATAGGTGACGAAATTGCCGTAGCGCGCCACCATATAGTCGATGATTTGCTGGCGGCTCTGGCCCTGCTTCATCAGCTCATATACCTTCAGGCGCATATCCGCCGCGATCATCGCATTTGAGTCGGCGATGCTGTTGTTCTGGCATTTCGGGCAGCGCAGCGAGGCGGTGAGATCGCGGTACTGCTCCTCTTGCGCCACCGAGTCGAACTGGTAAGTGTCGATCGCCGCCCACAGGCTAACGCTGAACAGCACTCCGCAGAGCATAATAATCAGGCGCTTCATACGCCCTCCTTGCTGTATTTCCGCCACAGCGGCAGCACTTCCTGCTGCCAGACGCGCGCGTTGAGATCGCCCGCGTGGCGATAGCGGATAATGCCGTTGCCGTCGATCAGGAAGGTTTCCGGCGCGCCGTAGACGCCGAGATCCAGCCCCAGCATGCCGTCGCCGTCATAGAGGCTAAGCGCATAAGGGTTGCCCAGCGTATTAAGCCAGGTCACCGCTTTGGTGCGATCGTCTTTATAGTTGAGGCCCACGACGCGAATACCCTGCTCCGCCAGCTGGTTGAGATACTGATGCTCTGCGCGGCAGGTCGGGCACCAGGTTGCCCAGACGTTCAGCAGGATTGGTTTGCCGTCGTTGAGCACCTTCTGGTCGTAGATCTTGCCGGGCCGATCGAGCGCTTCCAGCTTAAACAGCGGCACCGGCTTGCCGATCAGCGCCGACTCCAGCCGGGTCGGATCGTCGCCGCTGGCGTTGCGCGACAGCTGCCACAGCAGCGCCGCCGCCAGCAGCAAAAACAGGATCAGCGGAATAAAGAGAATTTTTTTGTTCATGCCCGTTCCTCACGCGCGGCTTTTTTCCGCGAGCGGTAGCGCGGATCGAGCAGGCAAAGCAGGCCGCCGACCGCCATAAAGACGCCGCCGAACCAGATCCAGCGCACAAAGGGTTTGTAGTAGATGCGCACCGCCCAGGAGCCGTTATCCAGCTCCTCGCCCAGCGCGGCGTACAGGTCGCGCGTGAAGCCGCCGTCAATCGCCGCCTCGGTCATCATGGTGCGCGCCGCAGTGTAGAACCGTTTTTCCGCGTGCAGCACCGCTTCCGGCTTGCCGTTGCGGCTGACGTCGATAATGCCGACCCCGCCGCTGTAGTTCGGCCCCTGCAGGTTATGCACGTCGCGGAACACGAAGTGATAACTGTGAATATCAATGCTGTCGCCCGCTTTCATGCGCACGTCGCGCTCGACGCTGTACTGGGTGCTGAAGGCGATGCCGATCACCGTGACGCCGACGCCGATATGGCCCAGTACCATGCCCCAGTGGCTGCGCGACAGATGGCGCAGGCCGCGGAAGAAAGCGTGACGGTGCGTGGCGCGTTCGTGCAGCTCCATCAGCGTCAGCACCAGGATCCAGACCGACATCAGCAGTCCTACCACCGTCATCGCCTCGATGCGATCCTGCATCAGCCAGGGCAGCAGGATGGCGCTGGCGAGCGTCACCACCAGCGCCAGCGCCAGGCGCTTCCACAGCTTCTGCGGCTCGTCGCGACGCCAGCGCACCAGCGGCCCGATGCCGAGCATCAGCGCGAACGGCGCCATCAGCCAGCTGAACATGGTGTTAAAGAAAGGCTCACCCACGGAGATGCTGCCCAGGCCGAGCTGATTGTGCACCAGCGGCAGCAGCGTGCCGAGCAGCACCACCAGCATCGCGGCGATCAGCAGCACGTTGTTGCCGAGCAGGAAAGATTCGCGCGACCAGGTTTCGTTCTGCACGCGGCTGCGCACCTGCCCGCCCTTAATGGCGTAGAGCAGCAGCGAGCTGCCGATTACGATCACCAGGAAGGCGAGGATAAACATACCGCGCGCCGGATCCGAGGCGAAGGAGTGCACCGACACCAGCACGCCGGAGCGCACCAGAAAGGTGCCGAGCAGGCTGAGGGAGAAGGCGGTGATCGCCAGCAGCACCGTCCAGGCTTTAAAGGTGCCGCGCTTCTCCGTCACCGCCAGCGAGTGCATCAGCGCGGTGCCCGCCAGCCACGGCATAAAGGAGGCGTTCTCGACCGGATCCCAGAACCACCAGCCGCCCCAGCCGAGTTCGTAATAGGCCCACGCCGAGCCGAGCACGATGCCGATGGTCAGGAACACCCAGGCCGCCGTGGTCCAGGGCCGCGACCAGCGCGCCCAGGCGGTATCCAGCCGACCCGCCATCAGCGAGGCGATGGCGAAGGCGAAGGCCACCGAGAAGCCAACGTAGCCCATGTAGAGCAGCGGCGGATGGAAGATCAGGCCGATATCCTGCAGCATCGGATTGAGATCGCGCCCGTCGATGGGGAAGTCCGGCAGCGTACGGGTAAAAGGATTCGAGGTGAGAATAATAAACAGCAGAAAGCCGAGGTTGATCATTCCCATCACCGCCAGCACGCGCGCCAGCGCATCCTGCGGCATGCCGCGGCTGAATATCGCCACCAGCAGCGTCCAGCTGCTGAGCAGCAGTACCCAGAGCAGCAGCGAACCTTCGTGCGCGCCCCAGGTTGCAGCGATGCGGTAATAGACCGGCAGCAGCGTATTGGAGTTGGCGGCTACGTAGCCGACGGTAAAGTCGTTGACCACGAAGGCGTGCACCAGCACGAGGAACGCCCCGGCGATGCAGAGGAAAAGCCCACTCGCCAGCGGGCGCGCCAGTCCCATCAGGCGCGCGTCCTGACGCACTGCGCCCCACAGCGGATAGACGCTCAACAGCAGCGCGATGCCCAGCGCCAGGCAGAGCAGAAAACTTCCAACTTCTGGCATCATGACTGGGTTCTCGCCTGTTCCGCCAGCGCCTGCGGGCTCTTGTGATTCTTCTTCATCGCATCCTCGATTTCCGGCGGCGTGTACTTCTCGTCATGCTTCGCCAGCACCTCTTTGGCGTTGACCAGGTTGCCCTCTTCCAGCACGCCCTGCGCGACGACGCCCTGCCCTTCGCGGAACAGGTCCGGCAGAATGCCTTCGAAGCTGACGCTGACCACGCCGTTGGCGTCGTAAAGCTTAAAGGAGACGGCCAGCGTATTCGGGTCGCGCTTCACGCTGCCCGGCATCACCATGCCTCCGACGCGCAGGCGCTGCCCCGCTTCCGGCTTCTGATGATCCTCGCCTTTGCCGAAGAGGATTTCGCTCGGCGTGTAGAAGAGGTCGATATTGGAACGCAGCGCATACATAACCAGCGACGTGGCGAGGCCCAGCCCCACCAGGATCGCCACAACAACGTACAGGCGCTGACGACGACGGGTATTCACATTGGATCTCCTGCCGCTTCACCGGCGGCTTGTTTCATTTTCGCCGAACGGATGCGGCGCTCCCTGGACTGACGCTGGCGGATCTCGGCCAGCAGGCGGCGGCGCTGCAGCAGCGTATGCAGCAGCAGCCCGCCAAGCGGAACAAGGGTGCAGATCACCGCCAGCCAGACGTAAAAGGCGTAGCCGCCCATGGCGAAAAAGGCGGAGAGGGAAGAGAAAGCTGGCGTCATGCTTTGCGGCCTCCGTTGGCGAGGTTCGCCACCCAGGGGCGGTGACGCTCGGTGTAGAGGATAAGGTTACGCAGGCGCATCAGCGTCAGCGTAACGAACAGCAGCAGATAGCCGAGGATCGCCCAGCGCAACGGCGTGCGCATGCTCGGCGCAATCGCCTGCTGCAGAATGCCCGACGAGCCCTGATGTAAGGTGTTCCACCACTGTACCGAGAAGTGAATGATCGGCAGGTTGACCACGCCGACCAGGATAAGAATGCCGGCCGCGCGTCCCGCCGTGCGGCGGTCGTCAAACGACTGATAGAGCGCTATCACGCCCATATAGAGGAAGAGCAGCACCAGCTCCGAGGTCAGGCGCGCGTCCCAGATCCACCAGGTGCCCCACATTGGCTTGCCCCAGGCGGAGCCGGTGATCAGGGCGATAAAGGTAAAGACCGCGCCGACCGGCGCCATCGCGGTAGAGACCAGATCCGCCATCTTCATCTGCCACACCAGGCCGGTAAACGCGGCAACCGCCATCGCGGCGTAAACGCCCATCGACCACATCGCCGCCGGAACGTGGATATACATAATGCGGAAACTATCGCCCTGCTGATAGTCGGCCGGCGCGAAACCAAAGCCCCAGATCCAGCCGAGCAGCAGCGTCGCCGCGCCCGCCACGGCAAACCAGGGAATTAAACGCCCGCAGAGCTGATAGAGCCGCTCCGGCCTTCCCAGCTGATGTAACCATTTCCACATGTTGCATTGCTCACAGGTTAAAAAATCATTCCCGACATGTCTGACGCATGTGCGGATCAGTGCAGCGCGATACGCAGCGCGGCGGCGGTGGCGAACGGCGCCAGCGTCGCGCTGGCCATCAGCATCGCGCCAAGGATCGCCAGATAACCGCCGATGGGTAGTCCCTGGCCCGCCGCGTCAATCGCCGCGCTGGCGAAAATCAGCACCGGCACCGCCAGCGGCAGCACCAGCAGGCTCAGCAGCACGCCGCCGCGCCGCAGCCCAACCGTCAGCGCGACGCCGATGGCACCGAGAAAGCTGAAGGTCGGCGTGCCGAGCAGCAGCGTCAGCGCCATTGCCAGCCAGCTGTTGAAATCGAGCGACAGCAGTAGCGCCGCCAGCGGCGACAGCAGGATCAGCGGCAGGCCGGTCACCAGCCAGTGGGCGATTACCTTGCCGAGCACGGTAACCGGCAGCGGGGTCGGCAGCAGCAACAGCTGCTCCAGCGATCCGTCGATAAAATCGTCGCGGAACAGGCGCTCCAGCGCCAGCAGCGATGAGAGCAAGGCGGCGACCCAGGCGACGCCCGGCGCGATGCGCGCCAGCTGCTGCGGTTCCGGCCCGATGCCGAGCGGGAACAGCGTAATCACGATCAGAAAGAACCAGAGCGGGTTAACCGCCTCTGCGCCGCTGCGAAAGGCGATGCGCAGCTCGCGCTGAATCACGCGCAGCGACATCAGAGCCGCTCCGCGCCAGTAAGCCGTATTTTACGCACGCGCGCGGCGCTTTTTGGCAGATCCTGATGGGTGGTGAGAACAACCGAGCCGCCCTGTTCGGCGTGTTGCGTAAAGCGCTTCATTAATTTCTCCACACCCTCTTTATCTATCGCCGTCAGCGGCTCATCCAGGATCCACAGGGCGGCGTCGCTGAGCCAGAGCCGCGCCAGCGCCACGCGCCGCTGCTGTCCCGCCGAGAGCTGCGCCACCGGTACTTCTTCATAGCCCAGCAGATCAACGCACTCCAGCGCGTCAAATATCTGCGCCGCATCGCGGTTCGGATGATAAAAGCGCAGATTTTCCAGCGGCGATAGTACCCCTTTTACGCCAGGCTGATGGCCAAGAAAAAGCAGGCTTTGATGCCACTGTTCGCGCTGTTGGCGTATCGGCTCGCGTTGCCAGCGCACCTCGCCCTCTTCCGGACGGCTCAGTCCCGCCAGCAGGCGCAGCAGCGAGGTTTTACCGGCGCCGTTTGGCCCTTCGATCTGTACGATATCGCCCGCCGCCACGCCGAACGACAGGCCGTGGAACAGCGTGCGTTCATCGCGAACGCAAGAGAGATTAATGACTTCGAGCATGCCGGAAGAGTCGCGCCAGAAAAAAAGTGGCCAGGATGATAGCACAAGGTTGCGGTGGGCCGAAGCCCATGGCGTGCGGCGCGGCCCGCCTCGCATGATGGTTATGCCTCTTCTGAGGCGAATATGGATAAAAAACGCTCAGCGTTAAAATTTTGTTACGCTTCATCTGAAGGATAGTTACATTTCGCCCTTGCTAAAACAGGCTACGCTTATTACGCGCAGCAATAATAACAAGGAGCAAACATGAAACCTTCCCCATCTGTTCACCAGGATGAAAACGATGTCGACAGCGAAGAGAAAGAAGAAGGCACTGAGATTGAGGTAGATGAGGACGCCCTGCCCTCGCGTGCGGCGGCGATACATGAAGAGATTCGTCAGGATGGCGAAAAGGAGCTGGAGCGCGACGGGATGGCACTGCTCTGGTCAGCCATTGCGGCTGGTCTGTCGATGGGCGCCTCGCTGATGGCGAAGAGTATTTTTCAGGTGCATCTTGACGGCCTGCCCGGCGCCTTTTTGCTGGAAAACCTGGGCTACACCTTCGGCTTTGTTATCGTTATTATGGCGCGCCAGCAGCTCTTTACCGAGAATACGGTGACGGCGGTGCTGCCGGTGATGCATAAACCGACGCTGGGCAATGTCGGCCTGCTGCTCCGGCTGTGGGGTCTGGTGCTGCTCGGCAACCTGATCGGCACCGCTCTCGCCTCCCTCGCCTTTGCGGAGATGCCCATTTTTGATGACGCGACGCGCCAGGCCTTTAGCGCCATCAGCCAGAAAGTGATGGAAAACACGCCCGGCGAGATGTTCGCCAATGCGGTGATTTCCGGCTGGATTATCGCCACGATGGTCTGGATGATGCCGCAGGCGGGTGCCACCAAGCTGATTGTGATCGTGATGATGACCTGGCTGGTGGGATTGGGCGATCTGGCGCATATCGTGGTGGGTTCGGTGGAGATCCTCTATCTGGTCTTCACCGGACAGCTTAGCTGGTATGCGTTTATCTGGCCGTTCGCGCTGCCGACGCTGCTGGGAAATATCACCGGCGGCACGCTGATTTTTGCGTTGATCAGCCATGCACAGATCCGTAACGATATGAGCGAGGCGGCGAAAGCCGAAGCGAAAGCGAAACAGCGCGAAGAGAAGCAGCAGGAAAAACAGCGCTAAGCTGTTGAGGAAATGAGCAAACGCGCCGCAGTTGGGTTATTCTTGCGGCGCATTTGCGCTATACTGCGCGCCGCCGTCCCCTTAGTTAAATGGATATAACGAGCCCCTCCTAAGGGCTAGTTGCAGGTTCGATTCCTGCAGGGGACGCCATATGCAGCTCTCCTGACTCCTGACGCATTCAGTAAAAACCCTTACAACTCGCGATTCCCCCTTCCTCTGGCGATGCGACGTCAACTGATACCCACCCATCTCGACGTGAATCCATAAGCGCTTTTACGATAAAATTTCTGTTATCCCTCAACACGGCCACTTAATGCTTTGCATCATCAACGCTGTCTTTCCTGCGCCAGCGTGTAGATTTGAGCCCGGAGGCGCTGCTCAACCAGGTGAATCTGCTGCTGACGCTGCAGCGAGTCCTCAGGCAACTGTTTCAGCAGACGAAGCTGTTCTTCCACCGGCACGGTCTGCCTGAAGCTCGTCAGCATGCCAAAGACCTGTGATTTAAGCTCACTGACGGTGAGATATTTTCCCCTTTGACCGTCAAGCCTGTTCAGCTTATCGGTAAGGGCCTGAAGCTGGGCCATTCCTTCATGCCAGCCGTTCATGGCATCCGCTGGCAGCGCGGAGATGTTAATCTGCTGCTGCCACTGCTTCATCAGAGGATCGGCCTTTTCCGGCCACAGCGCCTGAGCCTGTTCTGTCAGTTTGCTGGCGTAAGCGATATTCCAGTCAGGCGGAAGTTTATCCAGCCGGGCAAGCTGCTGCTCTGTTTGGGCAATAAGATCCTTCGGCAACGGAGCTTGCTGGCGCAGCATAACCAGCTTTTCAGAGGCGAGGGGTGCGGGTAACGGAGCCAGGGAGACAGCAAGCTGAGTCTGTAGCGAATCTGGCCGGTGAAGATAGTGCCAGCCCCACGCCACGCTGCTGCTTATCACCAGCATGGTACACATTCCGGCTGCGAAGGATTTCCATTTTTTTTCCGACGCAAGCTGTGCTGTCTCTACTTCCCTGTTCGCCTGACGTTCTGGCTGCGCAACGTACACCCGCTTCGCAGGCTCGTCTGGCGTATCTTCAGGCAGGCTGCCAGCAGGTACTGTCGCTGCGGCTGCCACCTTATTTTTCACCTTGTCTGGCAAAACGATACCTGGCTGAATGTTCGGCCCTATGCTGGTTATGTCCGCGTTTGTTTTTAGCCTGACAGCATTGTGATGCAATAGATTACGCAACGCATCAAGCTGGCTCCGCTGCTCAGGCTCCAGGCGCTGCAGCGTCGCAACCAGACTGGAAAGCAGTTGCTCTGCCCGATACAACAGACTGAGGTCGCTGGTCGTTAACGGGCGGGCGCGCATCTGCTGCTGCAGGCGCTGGCTTAAAAGGTTGAGGATTTCCATGCGGACATGGACTGGCTGCGGCCATAGCGTCCCCCACTGATGGCAGATCAGCGCCTCCAGTATTGCCAGACCTTCATTAAGCCCTGATAAGCCGCCCAGGTGTGTACGCGCCAGGGTGAACCAGGCCGCCGTTTGCAGCTCCACGCCGTTCTGCTCAAACAGCGAGAGGCAGAGTTTTTCGACATACTGCCAGCTCACATCCGGACGAGCCGGATGGGTCAGCTTACTCAGTTCTTCGCGCAGGGCGGCATAATCCGGCAGCGTGCGCGGGTCGTTGCCGGTTTTGATTTTACTTGGGGTCTTGTTATTCATGGCTGAATATCCCTGTCAGGATTACGAGGCTATGTTTTCTTTTTAGGCGTCTTCACGCGCGTTGGCGGATACTTCAGTCCTGCTATGGCAGCAGCGATAAAATCAGACCAAAAAACGCGTCTTCGTCAAAATGCTCTCCGGGCAGTACCGGTGCCCCCGGATGAGTCAGCCTCCACTCGTTAAGCTGCCCTGTCCTCATGAATAAACGCCCCACTGAAGTGACACTCCCATCTGCGTGAAGCGTCACATCCACACACCCGTTAACGCTCTGGTCATAGAGAAATGTCGGCACAAATTTTACAGATCGATCGTCTATGCGCAGAATGAGGGCAGCAATATCAAAAGCCCCTCCTTCAACCAGCAGGTCCATAACGGATGTATTGAGCGCCTCCAGATTCAGCCCGGTCCCCTCCAGCCACGTGTCCATCTGCTCCTGAAGCTGTGTCATTCGCAGGCGAAACTCCGCAATATCGGCCTGACACTTACTAACAGATAAAGCCAGAGCAGGCTGTCTGAACTGCAATTTTTGGAGAAATTGTGATTTTACTGACATGGTTTATCACGCCTTACAGACGGGTTGCGTTGTCCAGATACTGCTGTTGCTTAAGATGTCGGAGTAACACTCGCCCTTCCGGCATAAACTTTGTGTCGTAGCGGACAAGGCCAATGCCTTTTAGCTCGGCATCAATGGCGTAACGCAATTCGCCGGGGAGTTTCTGGTCGAGCAGAATGACATTGATACTTTTCAGGCGCGGTTCGTATTTGAGCAGCACTTCGGAAAAAATATGCAGCAGCTGGTGAGCGGTACCCGGCATGCCCTGCACTATTTTGGTCATATCGGGCAGGCCATAGTCCGGTAAATGCGCCAGTGTGCCGGCGCGACAGTTAAGGATCCGTTGCATATTATCCAGCACCGACAGGATGACCTGATTTTCTTCACTGATATTTTGAAGGTCGAGATCGCCAACAAAATTACCGTAAAGCATCTCACATAAAGAAGGGCTATTTCTCGGCATCGTCAGTACTGCCCACCTGTAGTGCTCACAGACACACTGCCTTTATCATTACGATCCAGCAGTGACCAGCAGACACGGTGCTTCTTGCCGTGTACATCATCAAACTCTGGCATAGGCTGTCCTGCGCGAATCTGAGTGTATTGTGTCGTACCACTAACTGTTGTATCCCGACGAGCGTAAAATGGAGCAACATCACCACTCCAGCGAGTGATGCGAACCCTTTTTTCTTGCAGCAACTCCTTCTCTCGCCTGAGCCATTTATAAAGTTCTTCAAGTCTGCCTTCAGGGAAAAAACCTTCAGGCGGAACGTCAATTAATTCACCTTCAATGCAAAGGATCAGAATCCATTCTGTTTTGGCCCATACGGAGTCTTTCCAGCTGTAACCAGGCCACCCATCGATTTCAACATAATCACTTCGTTCAATACCCTGATATACTTCTGAAGAAGGGTCGTAATTGGCTGGTATAAAGCATGCTGGTGCAAACTCTGTATCTGGTAGAAAGATACCTGTTTGGACTGTTTTTTCTTCTGCTTCTATACGAACTGAATGTTCAATTTCATAGCGCATCATCCAGCCATCCCAGCATTTAGCAATGCCTTTTCCTGTATTACTCATGGCATGAAAGATATTAAATGCACTGGTATCATTATGGGCATGAAGAATATATATCTGCATATACCGCTCTTTCCCTGGTCGAATATTAAGCATCACACAATCCCCCTCACTATATTAGCCTGTTGCAACAAAGGCCGTTTACGACTGCTTGACAGTATTTCTTGCAAATAACGGGAAATGCCTTCCTCATGAGCAACGGCACAGGCAACAATCGCATCACGGGCATCTGCACAGTTTTCGGACGAAATAAAACCTCAGCAAATCAAATCCCTGTGGATGTAATAACCCCATTATTTTCATCCTATAATTCGCACCAGATATGAATATTTTTCTTTTTTGGCAGATCCTTATATGGATAAACAGAATAGTCAGCTGCACAACCTTATGCCAGCCTGTTTTCTGCCTCGGTCAGTTATAACCGGGTTCTGCGTCTTCACGGCTGAAGTCCAGCCTCATCCGGTAGCGCTCCGTTTTATCGAGGTGCGCATACAGGATATTTTTCTCATTGATTTTAAGACGGGCGGTGAGCTGGCCCGCAATATTCAGAGAGATAACTAATATTTACTTTTCTTCATGTTGCAAATAAATACTCCCGCCGTCATCCCTGCGAATAAGGCTCCACTCCGCCGGGATGCGTGTTTCAGGCGTGCACCTGTTACGCTGATACTTCGCGGCCTCTGGCATCAACGTGCCTGCCTGAACATCAATAAACTGCTGATGCCCTCCGGTAAGTGTTGCCCAGCATCCAGAGTGCGGACAGCGTTCTCCGCTTGAGCAGGTAATGCGTTTACCCGATTCATCATCCAGAAAATAGTCCGATTCATCAGGAATAATTCCATCGCAATAGCGGGTTACTGATGAAATCCGTTTTTCTCATCAGGAGTGGCTAAAAGCATTACCTCCATCCTCCCTTTCAAGTAATGACCAGCAAGCGCGGTGTTTATTACCATGCTTATCTTCAAATTCCGGCATGACCTGTCCAGCCTGAGTGTGAGTATATTGCGTTGCACCGTTAATAATGGTCGCCCAGCGACCACTAAACGGTGCAAAAGCGCCGCTCCAGCAGGTAATATGTTCCCTTTCCTCCGCCCAAATTTTCTTTTCACGCTGTGGCCAGTTATAAAGCTCTTCCGGTTTCCCCTCTGGAAAAAAACCACCCGGCGGCACATCGATAAATTCACCTTCGATACGACGGATCAGCGTCCAGCCTGTTTTAGCCCACTTGGATTCTTTCCAGCTGTAGCTTCGTTTTCCACTTTTACTGACATAATCACTTCGTTTTATTCCCTGCCGAGTTTCGGGTGATTCACCAAAATTAGCCGGGATAAATCGGGCCGGAGAAAAGTCAATATCAGGAAGATAAATCCCCGTCTGAACAGGGTTTTCACCCAATTCTATTCGGACTGTTGGATCAAGCTCGTAACGAGGAACCTGGGATGGAAGATCATGGAGGTTATAAGCACCATATCCAATTTCGTCATAACCATCATATGTTAGATCCCCCTCATTCCAGGTGGCATCCAGAGTTGCGGATAATCTGCGATCTAATTTGGACGCAATGCTCTGAAGTTCAGATATTATTTCGATTTCCTCCTGCGTCATCCAGCCATCCCAGCATTCTGTAATGCCTTTGCCGATATCACTCATGGTATGACCGATGTTAAATGCCCTGATATTATTATGAGTACGCAGAATAAAGGCCTCTGTATAACGCTCTCTGGCAGAGCGAATATTAGGCAACACGCGATTCCCCCACACTATATCAGCCTGCTGCCATAAAGGCAGTTTACGGCTGTTTAACGGCATTTCCCGCAGATAACGAGCAAACGCCGCTTCATGCGCATCAATATAAGCAATAATCGCATCACGGGTAGCAGCATAATGTTCAGGAGAAATAAACTTCTCCAGCAAATAACATTCCTGAGGATGTAGGACAGCCATTATTTTTTATCCTTTGGTTCATACCAGTTATGGGTGTTTTCCAGTCTGGGAAGGCCCAGGTAGGGATAAGCCGGGTCATTCGCGGCATCACCATAGCCCCAGCCTGTTTTCTGCCGTGGCCCGGTGTACTCTTTTTTTAACTGCGACGGGTCCAGGACAATCTGCACGGCTCCGCCTTCCAGCGAATATTCAGGAGCCTCACGATTAATCTGCGTACCAGCCCGGCCTTCCCAGACTTTCAGGGGTTGTCCTGGGGGAACGGTATAGGTCACATATTCACCGTTTTCATTCCACTTTTTCCATACCGCAAACCGTCGGCGCCAGTCGCCTTTACTGGTTAATTTGTCGAACTCAGACTTACGCATCCAGCAGATATTGTTATCACTGGAGGAAGGATCAACTACACGATAGATAACCGTGCCCGGTGGAATTTCAACCGCCTGCATTGAGCTATCGAAAATATCGAATTTATTTATAAGCGCCGGATTTTTGCTTGTTTCACTGATATCCGGCCAACCTTCAGTAACAGGTTCCTTATCTTTAAATTTTCCTAATGCCGGATATGCCCGTTTTCTTGCCCCAACATCTACCCAGTCCGGCTTCTCACGTTTGAAGAAGTCGAGTTCTTCACTGGCACGGGTCGCGCCATAGAAATGAGCGTTATCACCGACATGTGCACGAAACGCATTATCCCCCTCCACCCTCAGACGATTCGCCAGATGCTCAAGGATGTCGTTCAGTGGCTTCAGGGCTTTTGCCAGCATGGCGTTTGCTTTGTTACGTACTGAAACAAGCGTATTCCACAGCGCCGCCACCGAGCGCTGTAATGATACCGGCCCCCAGTCAGTGACGGTATCAAACAAGCTCCGGATGACCTTCATCAGCTTGTCCATTACCGCTAGCAACTCCGACGTACTGAGCATACTTTTTAGTTCATCGAGTTTACCCGCCAGATAGTGATACGGGTTATATATTCGCAACGTTCGCAGTGTACCCTGCACCGCAGGGGTGGCCAGAAAACGGTTAAGCTGTGTAATGCTTCCGTCCAGCAGGCGGCTGTAGTTACCCGCCTTGCTCAGTTCTTTAAAGTGGGCCTTTCGTACCGACAGAAACATCACCTTCGCACTGCCTTTCACCAGAGACCCCAGCGTCGGGAAGCAACCAACCAGCGTCAGACCAAGGCACACCCACGGCCAGACCTCAGTGTCATTCTCTTTTATCTTCTTACAGTTGGCGATAAGATCACGAACATCGCAGATCTGATCCACCAGGGGGATCATTGAGATAACCGTCCCGGTAACAATCTGTCCGGTCGTCTGCTGTTCGTTAAAGTCGCCCTGAAGCGTTTCCCACAGCCACTCTCCGGATGCTTTCGCTTTATCGGCCAGTTCGTCATACCAGCTTTGCGGCGGTGGCTGGTAAAAAGCTAGGGCGCGCTGCAGTTCCTGATCTATCATTTTCATCCCTCCCTGATACTGGTTTTTTTCAGCAGTAAATCCCACGGTGCCCAGGGCTTTTCCGGCTCAGGCGGCGGAAGCTGGTAAGTCACGATTGCTGACTCAAACGGAACATTCTTATGCAGGGCATATCCCTGTTCATCCAGCTCGCCAGCAAGTTCACTTCCACCGTCGAAACAGAGGGTATAAGGTGCTTTTGGGATAGCAACCGTCCCGTCAAAGAAGTTCAGAACAAGGTCGTTCTCCCCCTTCCTCGGTAGATAGGGCACTTTTACCGTCTGCGAAGCCCCACCTTCCGTATCCAGCCGGCTCGCCCTGCGGGTGTACGTCCCCGCCGTCTCGTACCTGATTTGTCCCTGCTCGATAAGGATGGAGCTCCCGCCGCCCACCAGCCGTATTCGCTTTTTACCGGCCAGCAGCATCTCTTTTGCAGAGATGAGA